>JACDGB010000428.1 GCA_013815485.1 Rubrobacter sp. | reverse complement strand
CCGGTCGGCCATCTCCTCGGCCTCGTCGATGTAGTGGGTGGTGAGGATGATGGTCACGCCGGTCTCTCGCAACAGGCGCACCATCTCCCACATGTCCCGTCGCAGTTCGACGTCCACACCCGCCGTCGGCTCATCGAGAAAGAGAATTCTCGGCTCGTGCGAGAGGGCCTTGGCGATCATGACCCGGCGCTTCATGCCGCCGGAGAGAGTGATGATCTTGTCGTCCTTCTTGTTCCACAGCGAAAGGTCCCTGAGCACTTTCTCTATGTGGCCGGGGTTCGGCTTCTTGCCGAAGAGGCCCCGGCTGAAGGTGGCCGTGGCCCATACGGTCTCGAACGAGTCGGTCGTGAGCTCCTGCGGGACGAGGCCGATCATGGACCGGGCCGCCCGGTACTCGGTGATGATGTCGTGGCCGCCCGCCAGGACTTCGCCCTCCGACGGGTTGACGATGCCGCAGATGATGCTGATGAGGGTCGTCTTGCCGGCGCCGTTCGGGCCGAGCAGGGCGAAGATCTCGCCGTGGTCTATCTCGAGGTCGATATTTTTTAGCGCCTGGAAGCCTGAGGCGTAGGTCTTGGAGAGGCCTGAGACGGAGATGATGGGCTGCAAGATCAGACGGCCAGTTTTTGGGCGCTGTTCGACGATCTGACGCCGCCACTACCGGACGCCTCTATTACCTGTATCATGCTCGCCGTCCCTTCTCGTGCGTTCCGTGTCGCCCAGTCGCCGCGGCGCTCCTTATAGTTTATGCCGAAGGTCCCCCGGTCCCAAGCACCTCTTTCTCCACGCCGCGTGCGGCAGCCCGCGTGCCCTCATGATCGCGCGGGCAGAGACTTCCCGCGCCGGACATCGGTACGGTTTTGGTGTGGACCTTCGTACAGGTCTTTTCCTTCTGGTTCCGTCCAACCCGAAGAGTCTACCCCGCGACATTGGGCGGGGGGTCCGGTGGGTAAGAACCTCGCTCGAATCTTCGTGTACGAAGAGAGGACGATAGGAAGGCATATTTCGGCTACACCATGGTAGGCTGTCGCCGGCTGCGCAGGCTACAATTCGGGGTATGGACGGCGAAACGCGAACGCTCGAGGACGTAATCCGGGAGCTGGATGGCGGCTTGCGGGAGCTCTACGGTAGGCGCCACCGGGGCCTCGTACTCTACGGTTCCCATGCCCGCCGGGAGGCCGACGAAGGCAGCGACGTCGACCTGCTGTTGCTCCTAGAGGGGCAGGTGCAGATCGGCAGAGAGATCCGACGCTCTTCGGATCTGGTGGCTTCTCTCTCTCTGGAGTCCGGTTGCGTGCTCTCCCTGATCCCGGTGAACGTCGAGGACTATCGGTATTCGTCGGAGCCGTACCTGGTCAACGCCCGCCGGGAGGGCGCCTTTCTCTCGCCAGCCGGATGAGCGATGGTCCGGAAATCCTCGACAACCTTCTCGCGAAGGCGCGGCGCTCGTTACAGGTCGCCGAGGGCTTGCTGGAGGACGGTCACGCCGACTTCGCCGCCTCTCGCGCTTACTACGGCTGCTTCTACGTCGCCGAAGCCCTTCTCTTCTCCGAAGGCTTGAACTACTCCCGACACTCCCAGGTGGTGGCGCAATTCGGACGGCACTTTGCGAAGACCGGGGAACTGGACGCGCGTTACCACCGGCTGCTGATCGAAGCCTTCAGGCTACGTCAGGTCGCCGACTACTCTGCGGCGCCAGAGACGGTAAGCAAAGAGGACGCGGAGCACACGATCCGGGAAGGGAAAGAGTTCCTCGACGCGGCACGCGAATACCTGGAGCGGCGATGACGCTGGAGAACCCGTAGCCAGCAGGTTGCTGCATGAGGCGGGCGGGTGAAGATTCCCGACGGGCCGCATACAATATTCCGGGCAGGGGGTGTGCGAAGATATGTGCCTGGATATTCAGGTGGGGAGAGTAGTGGATCGGCCTGGTCAGGAGATACAGGTTACCGTGCATGAAGAGGACATAGAGTGATCGAACTAAACAGGCTCGAATCGCATCTCTGGGAGGCTGCCAACATCCTGCGCGGTCCCGTGAAGAGTTCTTGGCCCTTGGCGAGCGCCTCGAAAAGCTCAAGGAGAGGCACGAGCAGGGCCAGCTACACAGCCTCCAGTTCCTCAAGGAACTCCTGACGCTCGCCAGGGAAGTCGTCGAGGCGGAGCAGAAAGTAGACCCCGTAGACGAGCAGGCGCGGGCGAAGGCCGCGCTGACCGAGCTCTTCGCCGAGACCAGGAACGGCGACACGCCGGTAATAGTGGAGCGGATAGTCGCCGACATCGACAACCTGGTGCGGGTCGTCCGCTTCCCCGGTTGGCAGGGCACGAAGCAGGGAGAGCGCGAGGTGCAGAAAGCGCTCCGCAAGGTGGTCTACGTGGACTACAAGATCAAAGACGGGGACCTCTTCGACCGGGCGTTCGGCTACGTCCGACAATACTACTGAACGGCTAACGCGCCCGCGGACGTTCAATCATCGCGGCGCCCTCACTGCTGGTTCGGTTTGAAGTGGCGTGCCTCAACCTCCTGGTAGTTCCCGCACTCCTGGCAGGTGAACGCCCGGACCTTTCTGGACC
>JACDGB010000427.1 GCA_013815485.1 Rubrobacter sp. | reverse complement strand
GCGCCTCGCTTCACATGTGGATACGATGACTCACTGTTCCACGCCGTTTTCCAGCGTCATCCCACCGACCGAGACCTCGACGCGGTCGCCCGGCTTGAGATCGAAGTCGTCCGGGGGGACCAGGCTAGTGCCGGTCATCAGGAAGGCACCGGCGGGGAATGAAAGCTCCTTCCCCAGGTACTCGGCCAATTCCTCGAAGGGACGCTTCATCTCGGAAGTGCTGATCGCGCCCTCGAAAACAGCCTCGCCATCACGGAAGACGCGCATGGTGATGGGGAGATCTCGCATCGAGTCTGGATCTCCGAGGGTGATGCCGGGACCAAGTGAGCAGCAGCCGTCGTAGATCTTGGCCTGCGGCAGATACAGCGAGTTCTCGCCCTCGATGTCGCGGGAAGACACGTCGTTGCCGGCGGTATAGCCGACGATCTCCATCCGGCTGTTGACGACGAGCACAAGCTCGGGCTCTGGCACGTTCCAGTGGCTGTCTTTTCGGACTCTCACGGGCTGGCCGTGTCCGGCTACGCGCCAGCCGTTCGCCTTGAAGAACAGTTCGGGCCGCGTGGCGTCGTAGACCTTGTCGTAGATGTCTGCTTCCTTCGACTCGAACATGCGGGCCTCGCGGCTGATCCGGTACGTCACCCCCGCCGCCCACACCTCATGCGAAGGCTCCACCGGCGCCAAAAGCTCGCCATCGGCGGCCTCGCCGGTAGACTGCTTTTCGAGGAAACCGGGAACATCCCCGACCGGCAACCCGAGCAGCGTCTCCAGCGTACACGCGGCTGGGAGATACCATCCGTTCAACGCCCAGCGCGCGCCTTCATTCGTCCGATGTCTCGATAAATGCACGGTTCATCTCCTTTCCCGACCGACGGTACAAGCTATCACGATCCCGTTCAGGTTGCGCGAGAATTGGATGGAGACCCTGCCGACATCCACCGCGTCGAATCAGTTTCTCCATCGACGGGTCGGTGATTTTAGCGATGCCCTGTTCCCTCTATGCATCTCCCCCACATTGGAGTATGCGTTCCATATCCGGGGTGATTGCTCCATCGTGGCCTGTCTGGAACCTCCGTTGTCTACATACTTCGGTACATTTCTCAGGAGTGTCGGCTGAAATTGCTTTCGGGGTGACTGGGACGAAGATATATTTTGTTGTGCTACCCATATTCTGATACAGGAGCGTGGCTTGAGAGGCATGAGGAGCGCGATATGACCCAAGCACCGGAAAAGCATCGCGGGTCCGGGATCTTGTCCGGCGGACGGGATGAGTACGTGGGATATACGGTCTTCGACCCTCCGGGACAGAAGATCGGGAGCGTCGAGAAGCTCTTCCTCAACGGGAGCGGCGAATTGGAGTACGTCCGGACGCGAATCGGGCTCCTCTTTGCGAAGCGCGTACTCATCCCGGTACAGAACGCCGCGCTCGACAGGGAGGCGAGATCCCTAACTCTCAAGTAATCACTGCGGCACGAGAGGATGGATCTTGAAGGGCGATGTATCGAGGGAAGACTATAAGGAGATGCTTGCGTGGCTGGATGGCTCGTTGGAGTGGGCGCGCCGGATGAGGCGGACGCGATTGGTGGAACTCCTGAACGCCGTCCGGGTCGAGATCCTTTTCGACGTGGAACTTTCCGAAGGCGCGCGGTCCATCCGGGCACGATCAAACGCCCCGGCCTTCGACTCGACCCGCGTCATATAGGAGCCCGCCCACGCATCCTTCTTCGGAACAGCCCAGTTCGTCAGACTTCGCCTATCGTCCAACTCCAACAGAACAGCCGGAGCTTTATCCCGGCCGGAAAGGAACGTAACTCATGGGATCAGAAACTTCATCCCCGCCAGGCGGGCCGAGCGAAAGACAGGCTAGATCCACGTCCGGAGCCAACCCCTACGCCGATTTGAAGCGGATCATCACGAAGCGCGGACTGCTGGAGCGGCAGCCCGCCTACTACGCAGCCAAGACCGCCTCCACGCTTGGCCTGCTGGCGGTGGGCCTCGCCTTGTTGTTCGTCTCCGGCAGCCTCTGGTTCCAGTTATTGAACGCCGTCTACCTGGCTTTCGTGTTCGTGCAGATCAGCCTCCTCGCCCACGACTTCGGGCACCGGCAGTTCACCTTCCGCGCCGCGTGGAAGAACGACTGGCTGACCCTGGTCTTCGGCAACCTGCTGCTCGGCGTGAGCCGACAGTGGTGGATCGACAAGCACAACGAACACCACGGCCACCCCAACCAGGTAGACGTAGACCCCGACCTGGACATACCGATGCTCGCCTTCGACGAGGACGGGGCAATGGACAAGACGGGGCTCGCCCGGTTCGTCGTGAAGTATCAGGCGGTCCTGATCTTCCCTCTCGCGTTCCTCCAGGCTATTAGCATGCACCGCAGCAGCGCCGAGTTCCTCGCCTCGGGGAAGGCGAAGAGCGCGCTGATCGAGACGCTCGTGATCGTGGCCCACTTCACACTGTATTTCGGCCTGCTTTTCACCGTGCTGGAGCCCCTCGCGGCGGTGCTGTTCATCGTCGTCCATCGTGGGCTCTTCGGCATGTACATGGTCGCCATCTTCGCGCCCAACCACAAGGC
>JACDGB010000426.1 GCA_013815485.1 Rubrobacter sp. | reverse complement strand
GGCCTTCTGGACCGCCATGGCGAGCGTCGGGTTCATCTCCGGGTCGCCCCCACCCTCGCGGGCCGCGACGGTGATCGCCTTGGAGAGCTTGCCGAAGAGCGCCCCGCGCTTGGCGTCGGCGGCCCCCTTCTTGCGTTTGATCGTCGACCACTTGCTATGACCGCTCAATGCCGCATACCTCCTCGAGAAAGTACTCGTGAAACCTGGTGTCATCGGTGAGCTCCGGGTGGAACGCCGTCACCAGTATGTTCTCCCCCCGCGCCGCCACGATACGCCCATCCAACTCGGAGAGGACCTCAACCCCGGGCCCCACGTCCTCGAAGAACGGTGCCCGGATAAAGACCCCGGTAAAAGGCCCGTCGAAGCCCTCGACCTCAACGTCTTTCTCGAAGGAGTGGACCTGGGGCCCAAAGCCGTTGCGCTCGACGAGCGCGTTCATCACCCCGAGGAGCGGCTGGCGCGGACCCGTAGTCGCGGACGCCGCGAGCACCATCCCCGCGCAGGTCCCCCACACCGGACCACCCCGGTAGAAGTAGCTGCGAATACCGTCCAGGAGTCCCGAGGAGACCAGCATCTTCCCTATCGTGGTGGACTCACCGCCGGGCACTATGATGCCGGCCAGGCCCTTCAGCTCCTCAGCTTCGCGAACCTCGACCGGTTCCACGCCGAGCCGGCGCAGGATCTCGGCGTGCTCCCGAATGTCGCCCTGCAGGGCGAGGATGCCGATCTTCGGCCTGTCTCCGTTACCAGCCGCGCGCCGCGAGCCGCTCCCCTTCCGAAAGACTTCCCATCTCGCGGCCGACCATCGCCTCGCCGAGCCCCCGGCTCGCCTCCGCCACGGCCTTCGCGTCCTTGAAGTGCGTCGTCGCCTTCACGATGGCCAGCGCCCGCGACGCCGGGTCCCCGCTCTTGAAGATCCCGCTCCCGACGAACACGCCGTCAGCACCTAGCTGCATCATCAAAGCCGCATCCGACGGCGTCGCGATCCCGCCCGCCGTAAACAACACGACCGGCAGCCGCCCGTTCTCCGCGACCCACCGCACCAGCTCGTAGGGCGCCTGCAGCTCCTTGGCCTCGCTCATCAACTCGTCTTCCTCGAGCACGCCCAAGCGCCGGATGCCACCGATGATGGAACGCATGTGACGGACCGCCTCGACCACGTTGCCGGTGCCGGCCTCGCCTTTCGAGCGGATCATGGCCGCACCCTCTCCGATGCGCCTCAGGGCCTCTCCGAGGTTCGTCGCTCCGCAGACGAAAGGCACCTCGAAAGCAGCCTTGTCGATGTGATGCTTCTCGTCGGCCGGCGTCAGCACCTCGGACTCGTCGATGTAGTCGACTTCGAGCGCCTCCAGGACCTGCGCCTCGACGAAGTGCCCGATCCTAGCCTTCGCCATCACGGGGATGGAGACGGCCTCCTGGATGCTGGAGATCATCTCCGGGTCGCTCATCCTCGCGACGCCGCCGTCCGCCCGAATGTCCGCCGGGACGCGCTCCAGCGCCATCACCGCCACGGCACCCGCCTCCTCGGAGATCCGCGCCTGCTCGGCGTCCACCACGTCCATAATGACCCCGCCCTTGAGCATCTGGGCCATCCCGCTCTTCACCCTGAACGTCCCGGTTAGCCGCCCGTTTTCAGCCATAGGTTCTGCCCCCGTAAGTGCTTACTAGAATCTGTTAAACGTATCTTACTACCGGCGCCCCCGCAGGCCAAACCACGATCCGCCGCAAACTGTGATTCCTAGCGCTTCTTGCGCTCTTTGGCGTACTCCTCGGAGAACTTCTTCAGGAACGCCTCGATCCCGTGTCCCGCCGCCCGCCTGGCGGCCGGGAAGACCACCCCCGCCTCGTGGCGCGCCACGTCGGCCACCTTGCGGAAGATGCGCGCCCGGCCGGAGGGCTCGGAACCGCCGCTCTCCGCGATCTGCGTCCTGTCCTTCATCGCACCTCTATGCGTTCCCTGGGCGTATCCTCCGGTCCCATCTCCGTCCGGTCGGGCCGCGCCAGCGCGGCGACACCTTTGAGCGCCTCGAACCCCGCCCGGCGGAAATGGACCGCGGCCTTTTTACGCCGCTCCCCGGGCACCGCGACGTAGGCGATCACGCCAAGCAAACCGCCCTTTCCGCGCCGCTCAGGACCCATCCGTGAGCCTCACTTTCAGCCGCCCTTCCTCAACGCTAGCCCCCGCCGCCGAGAGCCGGGCCAACGAGTCCGGAAGCAGGATGTTGCGTCTGTAGCTCCCGACCCTCACGAAGAGCTCCGCCCCGCGCTTCGAGAGGTCCACCTCTTTCTTCTCCGCCAGCGGCAGGTTGAAAACCACCTCGTACCCGTCGCCCGTCTTGACCACGTCATGGACGGCCCCCTGGAAGAGCATCGGCAGCGGGTCCGTCCCGTCGAAGACGTCGTCGGCCAGCGCTTCCAGTGCCTCTAGGCCGAACATCTCGCGGTCGAAGAGACGGGCGGTCAGGATCGGGATCGGCGAGAAAGACGCCTCGATGGTCCTCATGTGCCGCGCTTGAGCCTCGCGCCACTGGTCGAAGTATGGGTCCGTCACGGTGTCGGGGAGCAGCCGGTTCAC
>JACDGB010000425.1 GCA_013815485.1 Rubrobacter sp. | reverse complement strand
CGTCGAAGCTCACGAGGCAGGCGCGGCCATCGTCCACCTTCATGTCCGAGAGCCGGCGTCCGGCAAACCCAGTTCGTCTCTGGAACTTTTCAGGGAGGTTGTCACCGGCATCAAGGATCGGTGCGATGTGATCGTGCAGCCGACAACGGGCGGCGGGAAGGGCATGACCCTGGAGGAACGCGCCGCCGTCCTCCCCGAACTCCGTCCCGAGATGGCGACCTTCAACTCCGGCTCCATCAACTTCGGCCTCTTCCCCATCGCCGAACGCGGCGGCAGCGACCGCTTCGAGGAGTGGGAGATGGAATACCTCGAAGGTACACGCGAATACGTCTTCCGCAACACCTTCGCGGACATGGAGAAAATCTGCGGAATGGTCCGCGATTCGGAGACGAAGCCGGAACTCGAAGCCTACGATGTCGGACACCTCTACAACATCAAATACCTGGTGGATAAGGGACTCCTCGACACGCCCGCACACATCCAGTTCGTCCTCGGCGTGATGGGCGCGAACGCCGCCACCATCGAGCAGTTCATGCACATGCGCCGCACGGCCCTCGACCTCTTCGGCGACGACTTCACCTGGTCGGCGGCGGGCGTCGGATACCCGGCGGAGTTCCATCTCGCCGCCATGTGCCTGATGCTCGGCGGTCACGTCCGCGTCGGCCTCGAAGACAACCTCCGCCTCCGCCGGGGCGAGCGCGCCGAGTCAAACGCCCAACTCGTCGAGAAGGCCGTCTCCCTGGCCGCCATGTTCGACCGCGAGCCCGCGACGCCAGACGAGGCGCGCGAAGCGTTCGGTCTCAAAGGCCGGGCTGAGGTGGCCTTCTAGCTCCCTAGTCCTACCTGCGGCAGAATCAGAGTGGATGGATCATGGCGCCGCCGCAAGGTGGAGGGGACAGATCGCTGACAGCCCGAATCGCGCTCGACTTATCTCCGACGCTTCTATACACTAACCGCGAAGTTGCTATGCTAGTGTCAGACTAGTCTAAAGGAGAAAACATGGAGACTGTTGGATCCTACGAGGCAAAGACGCATCTGCCCCGGTTATTGGACAAGGTGGCGAATGGGGAGGAAATCACCATCACCAAGCATGGGGTGCCGGTAGCGGTTCTCGTTCCACCACCTGGGATCAAGCGTAGAAGCACTTGCGAGATTATCGAAGAGTTGAAGGAGTTTCGGAAGGGGAACACCCTGGGCGGACTGAAGATCAAAGACCTCGTCGAGGAAGGCCGACGTTACTGATGCCTTTCGTGCTCGACAACTCGGTCGTGATGGCCTGGTGCTTCGAGGATGAAGACACGGAGTACGCGGACGGGGTTCTGGAACTTCTCGACGCTGACACGGCAATAACGCCGTCCATCTGGCCTCTGGAAATCGCCAACGCAATCCTGATGAGCGAACGCCGGGGACGCCTGTCGGCAGCCGGCGCGGCCCGATTCACGGAACTGGTAAGCGGGTTGACGATCTCGGTAGAGAGGACTGCGCTGCTCCGGGCCCTCGGAGCGGTGATGGAGGTGGGACGAACGCACAGCCTAATCAGCTACGACGCCGCGTATCTGGAGCTAGCTATGCGAAGGGGACTGCCCCTGGCTACCCTCGACAACCGTCTTGCAGACGCCGCCAGACAGGCAAATGTCACCCTCGTCGAGTAACTCATACCGAATCCGGGTGAAGAGTTCGCTGCGTCTGTCTCTCGTGAGTCGAAAAGAGTTTGAGGTCCGCACGCCAAACGTGGAAGAGAACAACCGGATCCATATCAGAGACGCCGTTGCTCGCCGACCCGTGACGTTACGCGAGCGAGAGCAGTTCCTCGAATACATCCCGGCCCGGCTTGCGCTCGCCGCGTTCCATTGCGTGCATCAGCTCGACGACATGGGCGTTGAGCGGCGTCTCGATGCCATGCTCGCGGCCCTTCTCGACCACGGCGCCGTTTATGACGTCCACTTCGGTCTTCAGTCCGCGTTCGAGGTCCTGGAGCATCGAGGCTTTGGTGGCTCCGGCCTGGCGCATGGCGATTTCTAGCGCAGCGTCCGCCCGAGCCTGGTCCTCGGAACCGCGCACGACGAGCGCGTTCGCCGGGACGCCGAGCACGTCTTCTAGTTCCAGACCCTGCGCCATCCCGGCGTCGTGGCCCTCGCGCCATACGGCGAGGGCGGCTTCGCTGCCATCCGGGTCCGCGACGACCTCCTCGTACAGCAGACCGGAGACGGCCCCGAGGCCGGAGAAGGCACTGTTGACAAGCAGCTTGGACCAGACTTGCCCCCGGATATTCCCGGTGACGTTGGCTCCGTCCACCGTCCCGAGGGCTTCGGCGAGTTGGCGCGTCCGAGCCCAGACTTCCCCGTCCGGCTCGCCGATGATGAACGGGCCTCGCGTCGTTCGGGCGAGGTGTCCGGGTCCGAGGTTGGTCGCGCCCCACTCGACGACGCCCCAGATCAGGCTCCCTTCACCCACAATGTGGGCTATGCGATCCTGCACCAGCCCGTTGCCAAGCGAAACAAAGGTGTCCACCAATTCGCGCTTGACGAGCGGCCCGAGGGCGCGCTCCAGATGCGGCGCCTTGAGCGTCACCAGGG
>JACDGB010000088.1 GCA_013815485.1 Rubrobacter sp. | reverse complement strand
GACGTCGAGGTCAGCAAGGGCCGTTTTCGGCGCGGGGCAGGTCAGCGTCTGCTTCAGCCCGTCCTTCTCTATCGACGCGCCGAAGGCCGTGTACCCGTCCATCGACGCGGCGGTTCCGACGCACAGGTAGGGCCTGCCGCACTCGTGGGACGCGCGTTTGACGATATCGTTGAGGGTCCCGGAGCCGACGGCGACCGGGATGGCCTCGTGCTCCCGGAGTGCTTCCACAAGTTTCTCGATGTTTGCGTACTCGGCGTACAGGGTCGGTTCTCCGGGAAATACGTACGGCTCGACCAGCTCGCGCCCGGCCTCCTCCAGATACCGCTGCACTTCCTCGCCCGCGACCGCGAACGTATTCTCGTCCGCGACGATGATCGCCGGGCGGTCGCCGAAGCTCTCCCCGAACAGGTCATCGACGGAGGCCAGTACTCCCGACCCGATGGTAACGTTCTCGGTGTCGGTAGCCTCTCTTAGCGCGGCGTTGATCCGCTCGTCGTTCATCCGCTACCTCCAGTCCATGTTCCCGCTGCTCCCCTGCGCCCCGTCGTGGTGGTCAACGGTTGCGGTCATGGCTTGCGCTCCGCCACATGCCGCTCCGTCTTATGCATCAGCTCCTTCATCCGCGGGTAGGCCTCCATGTACCTGTCCACGTAGAACCGGTACTCCTCGTGGCGTTCCTGGTCCGGCTCGATGGTGCCGGCGGTGTGGACCATCTTCTCGGCGGCGGTCTGGATGTCCGGGTAGATGCCAGCCCCCACGGCCGCGAGCATCGCCGAGCCCAGGACGGGGCCCTCGCTCACTTTCGTAAACGCTATCGGCACGTTGGAGACGTCTGCGTGCATCTGCATCCATAGGTCGCTCTTGGCCGGGCCGCCGGAGACGACGTTCAGCTTCGGCTCGAAGTCCTGCCCGCGCATGGTCCGCAGGATGTTCTCGGTGCCGTAGCAGATGCCCTCGATGATGGCCCGGAAGACGTGCCCCGGAGTGTGGCTCAGGGTCAGGCCCCACATCATGCCGCGCGCGAGGGGGTCGGTGTACGGCGAGCGGTTTCCCTGGAAGTAGTCGAGCACGATCAGGCCGTCCGAGCCGATGGGCACCTCGCGGGCCCATTCGGTCAGGACCTCGTAGGTGTCCACGCCGCGTCTCTTGGCCTCCGCCGCCGCGTCGCCCGCGAACTGGTTCTTGAACCAGGCGACGATGGAGCCGGTGGAGGACTGGCCGGCCTCGACGGTGTACTGGCCGGGGATTATGGCGTCCGTGTAGGCACCCCAGAAACCGGGGTCGTGGATGGGCTCGGAGGTCTGCCCGATCATGACGTGCGAGGAGCCAGTGATGAGCGCCATCTTTCCCGGCTCGACCACCCCGAGCCCCAAAGCCCCGACGTGGGCGTCGACGCCTCCCTCGGCCACGGGCGTACCGGCCTTCAGCCCGAACTCCTCGGCGACCTCTTTACGCAGTTCCCCGGCCACAGCGCCCAGATCCAGCACGTCCTTCGGGAACTTCTCCAGCAAGTCGCCAGCGCCCACCGCGTCGTAGAGGCTCTCCGGGTAGCCGCCCTCGTCGCGGTCGTAGTAGTACTTGGAGCTTGCGAAGTTGATCGAGGAGGCCCACTCACCGGTGAGGCGGTGTATCAACCAGTCCCCGCAGTCGCATACGTGGCTGGCCTTCTTGTATACGTCCGGTTCGTTGTCCTTGATCCAGAGTGCCTTCGGGAGCCCCCACTCCGCTGAGACGGCCCCGTAGCCGTTGTACTTGAGGGCGTCGTTGTGGGTGCCGGCGATCCTGTCCGCCTGGTCGGAGGAGCGCACGTCCATCCACATGATCGCCGGTCGCAGGTGCCGGTCTTTCTCGTCCATCGCGAGCACGGTGCTGCTCGTGGCGTCCACGGAGATACCCGCGATCTCCCCGGCGGGGACGCCGCTTTCTTTCATCGTGCCCTTTACCGCCACCACCAATCGCTCCCACCACTCATCGGGGTCCTGCTCCGCCCAACCCGGACGCGGGTGCTTGAGCGAGAACTCCTGCTCGCCGAAGACGACCGGCGTTCCCTCGGTGTCGAAGATGCCGACCCTGGCGCCCCCCGTCCCGAAGTCTATGCCCAAGAGGTATGGGCCTTCAGCCATTAGCTTCCTCCTTCTTCGCGCCCGTCCACCCCGTCAACCGTGATCTGGTTCTCACGCGTCCCCCCAGCCAAATTCTCTCCGCAAGTTGGCCGGGATCAGGTAGTCGATCCTGCCCAAAACGTAGTCCGGGAGGTTGTCCTCCGACTCGCCCTCCAGGTCCTCGGCCTTCGTCTCGCCGGTCAGGACCACCGCCGAGGGCATCCCCGCGTCGAGGGCCATCCGGATCTCGGTGTAGAGCCTATCTCCGGTCATCACGCAGTCCTTCGCGTCCAGGCCCATAAGCTCCATGATGGTCTTCAGCATGATCGGGTCGGGCTTCCCGACGTTGACCTCGCACTTGGCGCCAGTGCATCCTTCTATCGCCCCGACTATCGCCGCCGCGTCTGGCTCGCCGCGCCCGCCCGGGAACGGACAATACCGATCCGGGTTCGTCGTCACGAGCATCGCCCGCTCGTGGAACCAGATGGCGTCGAAGGCGATCTGGAGCTTCCGGTAGTCGAAGCCGCGGTCGTAGGAGGCTATGACGATGTCTATTTCTTCGGGTTCCTCGGACGTGTTTATCCCGGCCTCGCGAAGCGCGTTCTTGAGCGGTTCTTCGGCGATGGGGAAGACGGTCGCGTCCGGGTGATTCTGGATGAGCCACTGCGTCATGGTGACGACGGTGTTGACGATCTCCCCGGCCGGCGTCTCCAACCCCAACTTCGTCAGCTTCTCGGCGTACATCCGTGGGTCTTTGGTCGGGTTGTTGGAGAGGAAGACGACGCGCCGGTCGAGCTCGCGCAACTTGAGTACCAAGCGTTTGGCGCCGGGCAGCAACTCGTCGCCCAGATAGATGGTGCCGTCGAGGTCGAAGACGTAGCCGTCGTAGAGTTTCTCGGGTGTCTTCGAGACCTTCGAGGGTTGGGCCCCGCCACTTTGGGTCATGCGCGCTACCCGGCCCGGACCTAGGTCGTCTCGGTCGCGTGGTAGCGGCGGTCGATTTCCTCCATCTTCTCGACCTTGCGGGCAGAGGAGCCGCCCGCGAACTCCGACTCCAGCCAGGCGTCCACGACCGTTTTGGCGAGCTCGGGGCCGATCACCCGCTGGCCCATCGTGAGGATCTGGGCATTGTTGGACTTCCTGGCCCGCTCCGCCGAGTAGACATCGTGGCACTGGGCGGCGCGCACGCCGGGAACCTTGTTGGCGGTTATGTTCATACCCAGACCCGTCCCGCAGCAGAGTATCGCCCGGTCGTGCTCGCCCCTGGCGACCGCCTCTGCCACCTCGACGGCCACGTCAGGATAGTCGGCCCCTTCGCGAAGCCCATAATCCTCCACCTCGTAGCCCTTCTCCTCGAGATGCTCGATGAGCGTCTGCTTGATCTCGAGTGCCGCATCGTCGGCGCCGACGCCGATCTTCTTCATCTTCGTACCTCCCTTGATCGCTTGCTGGTGCATCCGGCACCGCCTAGCGCAGGTTCTCTGTTGACGGGACAGGTTCGTCCACGCGCCGTCCTCGTTGAAGGTAGCGTCACAGAGCCCGTTCGCTGGTCCTTGCCCCCGCATCACCCCTTCGGTATTGCCCGGCTTCGCGCACCCGACGCCCGAGATCTCGGCCAGGCGAGGGGTCAAGAACGCCGCTCCATCTGGCTCATCGCTCCTTCGTGACGCGCTATTCAAGGCGAAAGAGTCGCAGAAGATGTTGGGCACTCGGCGGTTGCGCCAGGTCTTCGGATGCACGAAAACCCACGCTGTCCCCGTACCGGCGGTGTCACTGACAGTCACGTCCCGGGTCTCCGCGAACGCCACTTCTTCACCGTACAGCGTGCTCCAAAGCCGCCCGGCGCGAACAGAGGACCGCCGCACTCGCGAAGGAAACCGATTCCGACGGCGACGACGGCGTGCGCCCAGATCTACTGCCACCTAGATTCCTCTCCTCTCCTTCGATTAGCGTAGCCTGTTAAACAGTCGCTGTCAAATGAGCACTATCTGCATCTTTGTGCAGCAGTGAGATAAACGGTTTGTTTGGTGGTGCTACACTACGGATCGTGGTGGAGTGAGGCGCCTTTTCAACGCTGGCTAGGCGGACCTTTCGTCCCGCTATCGGTAAAGTGTGAGGATGGAGGCTATCGAGTTGGTATCGCAGCGTCGAATCGCTTCATCCGAGGATCAGTTCCTGATGGCCGAAGCGGCGCAACTGTACTACGCCTCACATTTTACGCAGGCGCAGATAGCGCAGCGGATGGGCGTCTCGCGGTCCAACGTATCGCGGATGCTCAAAGAAGCCCGCGCACAGGGGATGATCGAGATAAGGATTCACCCGCCTTTGAGGACCGTGCTCGATTTGCAGGAGGAACTCGTTTCGCGGCTAGGTCTGCATGAATGCCGGGTTCTGGCTACGTTCGACCGCGACTCTCGTCACCTCGAACCCACCGACACCGTCACCCACGTAGCGGCTCTCGGCGCACGCTACCTGCGGGAGAACATCTCCGAAGGCGACATCGTAGGACTGGGATGGGGCAGGAGCGTACACCGTGTCGTCAACAACAGATTCTTGCGTGAGGTGAAAAACGCGACCGTGGTCCAGGCCATGGGCAGCATAGGCGGCTCCATACCCGAGTTCGACGGCGTGGCTACGACCGCGCGCCTGGCGAGCGTGTTGGGGGCGAGCGCGCACTACCTGCACGCGCCCATGCTCGTAACCGAAGCGGCGGTACGGAACGGACTCTTGCGCGACCCGCACATCCGCAAGACCCTGGAAGTAGCCCGCCAGGCCGACACCATCGTGTCGTCGGTCGGCACTCCGGGCCGGGAACACGGGCAGTATCTGACGGGGTATCTCGACGACGCCGACCTGGACTACATCCGGGCGCAGGGGGCGGTGGGCGACATCTGCGGCACCTACTACGCGCGCGACGGATCCCTGATCCCGCTCGAAATGAACGAACGCAGCATAGCCATAGGCTCCGAAGGGTTGCTGAACGTACCAAACAGGATCGGGGTAAGCTCGGGGCCTGAGAAGCCGGAGGCGAGCATCGGCGCGGCGCGCTCGGACCTGATAAACGTCCTGATCACGGACGAAGACACGGCCAGGAAGATGCTGGATATCCTGGACGGCGAATAGCATTATGCGGTATCGACGTAGGTTCGACCGGTCTTGGATCCACCCGACCGGCACTCCGCAGGCCCGGCAAGCCGAACGCTAATTTACGAGCCGCCGGATAGCAGCCGAGAAACTGAGCGATGTTGACCGAGCTGCGTTGAGGAGCAAAACTCGGGGGTGGTTACGGTACGACCCTGATCGCTTGACTCTCTACGACCTCGCCGACCACCGCGGCGAGCGTGTCGCGCCCCTCCAGGGCACGGACGAATGCCGAAGCCCGCTCCTCGGGCACGGCCATGAGCAGTCCGCCGCTCGTCTGCGGGTCGTACAGCGGCAGCAGGTCGTCCGTACCGACCCCGTCCGCGGTTACCTTGTCCCCGATGTACTCCCGGTTGTTCTTGAGGCCACCGGGGTAGCACCCTTCCGCGGCGAGGGAGATGGATCGTTCCCAGACCGGCACCTCGCTTCGGCGCACCACTGCCCCGAGCCCGGACGCCTCAAGCATCTCGGAGAGGTGGCCCAGAAAGCCATAGCCCGTGACATCGGTCGCGGCTGAGACCTCGACCTCGCGTAGCGCGGCGCGACCGCTCTTGTTCAGGGTCGCCGCCACCTCCACGGCGTCCTCTATCTCGGATTCGGAGACGAGGTCGCGCTTGAGGGCCGTGGTCAGGATGCCGAAGCCCAGAGGTTTGGTCAGGACGAGGACGTCGCCTGTCCGCGCGCCAACGTTGCGCACGACCCGGTCCTCCTCCACGAAGCCGGTCACGGAGAGGCCGTACTTCGGCTCATCGTCCTGCACCGAATGGCCGCCGCAGAGCTTGGCTCCAGACTCCTCGATCTTGGACTGCCCGCCGGCCAGGATCTCGCGCAGGATCCCGAGGTCCAGCTTTTCGGGGAAGCCGACCAGGTTCATCGCCGTCAGAGGGTAGCCTCCCATCGCGTAGACGTCCGAGAGGGCGTTGGCGGCGGCGATCTGGCCGAACCGGTAAGGATCGTCCACGATCGGCGGGAAGAAGTCTACCGACTGCAACAGCAAACCACCGCCGAACGGGATGTACCCCGCGTCGTCGCGGGTCTCCATGCTGCTCACGAAACTGTCCGCCGAGGGTGAGCCCGGCGTGAGTGAGAGAAGCACCTGCTCCAGGACCCCTGGAGCGAACTTGGAGCCTCAGCCGGCCTTCTGCGAGTATTTCGTCAGCCTTATGCGCGTTTTTTCGTCCATGGCGCGAGTATAACCTCCCCACCCGTCGCCTGCGCCTGGCCGTTCGGGGAGACTCCAGCGACTTCTTCGATCAGGTCGCCCAGCGCCTCGCGTTCGCGTTCGGGCAGGGTCAAGGGACGGCGCGCGGCGCACCGCGCCTTCAGCAACGCATGGAAAGCGGCGTCGGTCTCGGTTTGTTCCAGAAGCAGCGCCAGGGCTTTCTCATCCCCGACCGGGTAGTAACCGGGGTAGTCTTCGCCAAGCATCCCGACGTTGCCGGCTATGCGGGAGGCGATCACGGGTACCCCGGCGGCAAGTGCCTCGGTGACTGCGTTGGCCCCGCCTTCCATCACCGAGCTCTGCACCAGCAGGCGTGCCCGCGACAACAGACGGCGCACCCGCCATCGGGGTACCTCGTCCAGCCAGCGGTAGCGGGGTTCGACCGCCGCGAGCGCCCTGGCTCGCGCTGCGAACTCCTCGCTTTGGGCTTTGCCGGCGTGCGTTATCCGGATGCGCGAGGCTGGCGGCAGCAACCGGGCGGCCAGGGCGCAGCGGAAGGGGTCCTTCTCGGCGCGCAGGTTGCCAATCACGCAGACGTCGAAGAAGGTCTTCGCTTGCGGCTGCGGTCGGATGGGCTCGGCCGATTGGTAGATCACCCGCGCCTTCTCGCGGTGCCGCGGTTCGAGCTCCGCCAGCC
>JACDGB010000002.1 GCA_013815485.1 Rubrobacter sp. | reverse complement strand
GGCGCCGGGCACTCGCTCCGCCAGCTTCTCCAGCGCGTTCTTCAGAACCTTGCCCTTGAAGCGCACTTCTTCGAGGAAAACGGGGTCTCCGACGACGCCGAGCACAGCCCGAACGGCCGCCATCGCGAGCGGGTTGCCCCCGAAGGTGGAGCCGTGGTTGCCTGGCTTCAGCGCCGCGTACTCCTCCCGCGCCATCATCGCGCCGACGGGAAAACCGCCCCCGAGGCCCTTGGCGCTTGCGAGCACGTCCGGGACGACGCCCAATCCCTGGTATGCGTAGAGATGGCCCGTGCGCCCCGCGCCGGTCTGGACTTCGTCGAAGATGAGGAGCGCGCCATGCTCGTCGCACAACTCGCGCAGCCCTTCGAGGAAGCCTTCCGGGGCCGGGTTCACGCCGCCCTCGCCCTGGATGGGCTCGACCAGTATCGCGGCGGTCTGTGGTCCCACCAACTGCTTCGCCGATTCGAGATCTCCGAATGGGGCGTGGACGAAGCCACTGGGCATAGGGCCGAAGCCTTCTTTGAGGGCCGGTTGGCCGGTAGCGGAGAGGCCGCCGTAGGTGCGTCCGTGGAAGCTCTTGGAGAAGGCGAGGACTTCGTGCTTGTCCGAGCCGTGGTTTGTGCTCGCGTATTTCCGGGCCAGCTTGATGGCGGCTTCGACGGCTTCGGCGCCGGAGTTGCAGAAAAAGACCCGGTCGAAGTCCGTGGCTTCGGTAAGCATCTTCGCCACTTCGGCCTGGATGGGGACTTCGTAGAGGTTGGAACAGTGGATCAGGGTCTCCGCCTGATCCTGGACGGCTTTGACCAACGCGGGATGTCCGTGTCCCAGCGAATTCGTCGCTATGCCGCCGATGAAGTCGAGGTAGTGGTTGCCTTCTTCGTCGAAGAGCCAACTCCCCTTCCCGCTCGTCGGGGCGATGTTCAAACGCTTGTACGTCTCCATTACGGCTTTCATGCGACGGCTCCTTCCGATATTAGAGTCCCTACGTTTTCCCCAGCGAGGGCCTCGCGCAGCGTACCCTCCTTGTTGCCGTTGACGATCCTGGCTTTCACCCCGGACTTCGCGGCATTCGCTGCTGCCCGGAGCTTGGGGATCATGCCCCCGGCTGCGAGTCCGCTCTGGACGTACCCCTCGCACTCGTCCGGCGCGAGCGCGGGGACTGTCTCGCCGTCGTCGAGCAACCCGTCCACGTCGGTGAGCAGGAAGAGGTATCCCGCCCCGAGTTCCGTGGCTATGGCGCTGGCTGCCATGTCGGCGTTGACGTTGTACGCTCCCTCAGGCCCGATCCCGAGCGGAGCAATGGCGGGTACGAACCCACCCTCCCACATCGCCCACACGAGCCGGAGGTCTACCTCTTCCACGCTCCCGACGCGGCCAAGCCCTGGCATGGGCTCGACTAGCAGGGTCGGGCCGTCGGTGCCGGAGATCCCGGCTGCTGGAACGCCGAGGCCGTTGAGTTCGCGCACGAGAGCTTTGTTCACGCTTCCGGCGAAGACCATCTCGGCTACTTCGAGCGTCTGCTCATCGGTGACGCGAAGGCCCTCGTGGAAATTCGTGGGGATGTCGAGGGCTTCGAGCATCCGGGTCAAGCTCGGCCCGCCGCCGTGCATGATCACGACCCGCGTCCCACCCTCTATTATCTTCGGCAAGTCTTCGAGAGCCCCGCCCGCGAGCGTCCCACCCCCAACCTTGACGACGATGGGCTTCATGTGCGGTAACTGCCGTTGATCTCGACGTACTCACAAGTAAGGTCGCAGCCCCAGGCACTAGCCGACGCATCGCCCTCGCCCATGCGAACCGTGATGACGACCTCACCGCTCGCGAGCGCGGCATTCGCCTCCGCTTCCTCATGCGGCACGGGCTCGCCACCGGAAAATACCTTCACCGGTCCAAAGAAGAGTTCAACCTCGTCCGGGTCGAAGGGGACGCCCGCGTATCCCATCGCGACGAGTACCCGTCCCCAGTTGGCGTCCTCACCGAAGACAGCGGCCTTAACCAAGCTGCTTCCGATCACGCTCTTGGCGAGCATCGCCGCGGACGGTTCGTCCTTCGCGCCCTCGACGACCACCTCGACGAGCCGGGTCGCACCCTCGCCGTCGCGGGCTATCTCCTTCGCCAATCCTCGCGCCACGGTCTCGACTGCTTCGGCAAAGGCCGGGTAGTCCGGGTGATCCAGGGTCATAAGATCGTTGCCAGCCGCGCCGTTCGCCATGAGTATCGCCATGTCACTCGGTGAAGTGTCGCCGTCCACGGTGACGCGGTTGAAGGTGCGTTCCGTCGCGCTACTCAGGGTCTTTTGCAAACACTCTCGCTCTACATTGGCGTCGGTGGTGAGGAAGGCGAGCATGGTGCCCATGTGAGGGTGGATCATGCCGCTCCCCTTTGCCGTCCCTCCGATGGTGACGGCGCGCCCCCCGACATCCACCCGAACCGCGATCTCTTTCGCGCGGGTGTCGGTGGTGAGGATGGCCTCGGCAAAGGAAGCACCGTCCGGGCCGAGCACGCCGACCGTCTCTTCGAGGCCCTCCGATATGCAGTCCATCGGCAAGTAAACCCCGATCACGCCGGTCGAGGCCACCGCCACTTCGCCTGTTTCGATTTTCAACGCTTCCGCCGCGAGTGCCTGCATCGCCCGCGCATCCGAGAGACCTTGTTTCCCCGTCGCCGCGTTGGCGTTGCCGCTATTGACGACGACGGCCCGCGCGCCGCCAGCCTCGACGGCCTCCTTAGTGACGATGAGCGGCGCGCCCTTGACCACGTTGCGCGTGAATACGGCCGCGGTGACACAGGGACGGTCGGAGAAGAGGAGACCGAGATCCCGGCCCCCAGAGTTCCGCACACCACAAGCCACCCCAGCCGCCACGAAACCCTCAGCAGCCGTCGCTCCTCCAACTACACTGTTTATGCTGATTGTTGAATCTTTATTCATCGTGGAAATCATTGTCGCACTCGCACGCGAGGCCGTCAACCGTTTTATTCAGAAACTTGAATAAATATCCGATGGCTGGTTCAATACGGGCATGGCGTTGAAGGTTGGCATCTACGGGGGGAGTGGGTATGCGGGGGCGGAGTTGGTGCGTTTGCTCTCGGGGCATCCGAAGGTGAGCGTGATGGAGGTTGCATCGCGCGGGTACGCGGGGCAGGATATCCGGAGCGTTTACCCGCACCTGGCCGTGGAGGGCGAATACGCCGGGCCGGATGGGATAGATGCTTCATCGCTCGATGTGGCGTTCGTGGCCTACGGTCATGGGGAGAGCGCGGAAACGGTGAGGGATCTCCTCTCGGCGGGCGTGGGGCTGGTCGTGGACCTGTCGGCGGATTTCCGGCTGCCGGACGCCGATTTGTATGGAGAGTGGTACGGGGAACATCCGGTGCCGGAGTTGCTCGCGGAGGTGCATTACGGGCTGCCGGAGGTTTTCGGGGCGGCGAAGGGGCGGATCGTCGCCAACCCCGGTTGCTACCCAACGGCGGCGATACTTGCGCTCGCGCCCGTGGTGAAACAGATGGGAGCGGGTATCAGATCCGTGACCATCAACGCGCTTTCGGGGGTGAGCGGGGCGGGGGCGAAGCCGTCGGTCAAGACGCACTTCGTGAGCGCCAACGAGAACGCCAACGCTTACGGGGCGCCGCGTCACCGGCACACGCCCGAGATCGAGGCGATGCTCCGTCGCGTCGAAGGTGGAGCCGGGACGCCGGAGATCACGTTCGTGCCGCATCTCATCCCCATCACCCGCGGGGAACTGGAGACCATCGTGGTGGACGCGGAGGAGATCCCGGATGCGGAGGAAGTTCTCGGATGGTACGCGGAGGACTACGCGGGATGGGCTTTCGTGGAGGCGCGGGAGGAGTATCCGCACATCGCGCATGTGGCGAACACCAACCGTTGCCGGCTCTCGGCGGCGGTGGATCGGCGGGCGGGGAAATTGCTGCTCTTTTCAGCGGTGGACAACCTGCTCAAGGGCGCGTCTGGGGCGGCGGTGCAGAACATGAACCTGGCGCTCGGCTTCGGGGAAGACCTCGGGCTGGAGCATCTCAAGTAGGAGGCTGAAGACTATGGAAGCTACGAAGTCCGGCGTGGACAAGGCGACGCGGCAGGCCCTGATCCTGACTCTCATCTCAGAGAAGGAGCTGGGCACTCAACAGGATGTGGTCGCGGCGCTATCCGATGAAGGGGTCGAAGTAGGTCAGGCGACCGTGAGCCGGGACCTCGCCGAGCTCGGCGTCCTCAAGGTCGGCAGCCGTTACCTTGCGCTGCCGCACGAGCCAGGTACAGCCGGAATCGAGGTGCTTCCGAGCTTCGTACTCAGCATAGTACCGGCCCAGAACACCATCGTCATCCAGACCCGTGACGGGACAGCCGGCGCGGTTGCCAGCGTCCTCGACCGCGTCAGGGGCCTCAAGATAACCGGCACCATCGCCGGCCTCGACACCGTCTTCGCCGTCGCCCCGGACAATGCCGCCGCCGAAGAGGTAGCCGGCCTCATCGCTGACGTATGCCGCGCGAAGACCCGGCCCGCCGGCAACGTCGAGTAGGTGAGGGCGGCGGACGAAAGAATCGCCTGCCGGACGAGGCAGGGCGAGCCTGAGGACATGGAGTTCCTCCGGGACATGCTCTACGAGGCGGCGTGCTGGCGTCCCGGAGCATCCCGGCCGCCGAGAGATGAGGTGCTGTCGGCACACGAGATTGCCCTCTATCTCGAAGGTTGGGGGAGGATTGGGGACGCGGCGGTCGTCGCGCTCGATCCGGATGGCGATGAGAGGACCGGGGCTGCCTGGTACCGCTTGATGCCCCCCGAAGACCCTGGATACGGGTTCGTGGACGCCTCGACCCCCGAAGTCTCCATCGGGGTCGTCCCCGAGTTTCGTGGCCGCGGCGTGGGCGGCGCGTTGCTGGACGGCTTGATGCACGCCGCGAAATCGCACGGGTTCCGAGCCTTGAGCCTGAGCGTGGAGCCTGATAATCCGGCGATCCAACTGTACGAGCGCAAGGGTTTCGAGAAACTTTTCGCCGAAGACGGTTCGGCAACCATGCGGGTAGATCTGGCCTCTGCTCCGAAGCACGGATAACCCGTTGGCGCGCACCGGCGACAAATCCGCTCCGGCCATCTCTCCCGGTCTCTCCGTGCTCGAAGAGACCTTTGCCGTATGCCGACTGGATGCGAGGGCGGAGATACCGGGCTGGGCAACGGTCGCGGGATTCTGCTCCGTGACGCGCACGAAAGATGAGCTATCCGTGGTTTGTCCGGTGAAATATGTTCCCAACAAGGTGAAATTCGAGCGGGGATGGCGGGCTCTCAAGATGGAAGGTCCGCTGGATTTCTCGCTCGTTGGCGTGCTCGCTGGGATCTCGTGCTCGCTGGCTGAGGCCGGGGTTTCCATCTTTGCGATCTCGACCTACGACACAGACTATGTGCTCGTCAAGGAAGAAAGACTCGACTGCGCCATCGCCGCGTTGCGGAGGCAAGGCTACGATGTCTTGTGAACACTGACATTTCTCAAGGAGGAAACGTGCTGGAAGAAAAGAAGGTCGTGCTCGCCTATTCGGGTGGGCTGGACACGTCGGTGTGCCTGAAGTGGCTGGAGCAGCAGGGCGCGACGCCCTATGCGCTTTACCTGGACCTCGGGCAGGGCGAGCCCGCCGGGGACGTGAGGGCGAAGGCCCTCGACATCGGGGCCGCTGACGCCTTCGTGCGTGACGCGAAGGAGGAGTTCGTCCGGGAGTATGTCGCTCCGGCTATAAAGGCGAACGCTCTGTATGGTGGCAAGTATCCGCTGTTCACGGCTCTGGGACGACCGCTTATCGCGAAGAAGCTGGTCGAGGCGGCGCGGGAGGTGGGGGCGACTCACATCGCCCATGGCTCGACGGGGAAGGGCAATGATCAGGTCCGCTTCGACGTGACGACAGCCTCCATAGCCCCTGACCTGACCGTAGTTGCCCCGGTGCGCGACTGGAACATGAGCCGCCCGGAGGAGATGGCCTACGCTGAGGAACACAGCATCCCCGTCCCGACGACGAAAGAATCCCCCTACAGCGTGGACGCGAACCTCTGGGGACGCTCCATCGAGGCTGGTCCCCTCGAAGACCCAGACCACGAACCCACCGAAGACGTCTTCGAACTGACAGCCGCCCCGGAGGCTTCCCCGGACGAGCCGCAATACATAGAGGTCTCCTTCGAGGAAGGACTTCCGGTCGCCCTCGACGGCGAGGAGATTGCGCTGGTGGATCTCATCGTCCGGATGAACGTCATTGCCGGGGCGCACGGCGTGGGACGGGTGGACATGATCGAAGACCGTTTAGTGGGCATCAAGAGCCGTGAGATCTACGAGTGCCCCGCAGCTCTCGCTATCGTCCAGGCCCACAGGGAACTAGAGACCCTCACCCTCACCAAAGACGTGCTCCGCTTCAAAGCGTCCATCGAGCAACGCTACGCCGAACTCACCTACGACGGCCTCTGGTTCACCCCCCTCAAGGCCGCCCTAGACGCCTTCGTCGCCGAAACTCAGAATACAGTCACCGGCGCCGTCCGCCTCAAGCTCTACAAAGGCTCCTCCACCGTCGTAGGCCGCACCGCCCCCCATGCCCTCTACAACAAAGACCTCGCCACCTACGATCCCAACAGCACCTTCGACGAGGCCGCCGCCGCAGGCTTCATCACCCTCTGGGGCCTACCCGCCCGCCAGTGGGCCGGCGTCCACGGCGGCATCGAACAACAGACAATGACGCAGTAATCCTAAACTACAAGGTTAGAAATATTGGGAATGAACCAGGGATACTCGGTCGCTTCTGTGCGAGAGATTCACAGATTTTGCGGGAAGAATAGCTTGCCGATTGTCCGCGAGCAAACTTCGATTGTAGATTGACCTTTGTGAGTAGGTTTAGTGTGAGTGGGATACGTGTTTCTCTGAGAGATGTTCAGCGGTTTGGCTCTCTGTCGTAGTAGTTGGTGACCTTGCCACGGCGGTCGAGTTCGAAGTGGCAATAATGGTTGAGGAGGCGTTTGAGACGGGCGCGGGACTTCGCGCAGTGGACTCCCCGACCCCCAGATCCCTGGTCAGACTTGACAGCCTGCATCCGACGACTTAGAGTTATATCAAATAATATTGATCTGAAGGGAAACGAGCATGGCTGAGGATCTGAGGGAGCGGGTCAGGGAGAAGTATGCGGAACTCGCGGTCGCCGCTCGGGATGAGGGTGGGGCCTCGTGCTGTGGGTCATCGTGCGGATGTGGCGCCGATTCGGGGACGGAGGCGCGAACGGCGGACCTGAGCTTCGGCTACTCGCAGTCAGAGAGAGACGAGTTGCCTGGGGCGGCGGTTGGAGCCTCTTTGGGGTGCGGGAACCCGGTGATGTTGGCGGAGTTGCGTCCGGGGGAGGTGGTATTGGACCTCGGCAGCGGAGGCGGTATAGACGTGCTGCTCTCCGCGAAGAGGGTGTCTCCTGGGGGCAAAGCGTACGGGCTGGACATGACCGACGAGATGCTCGCCCTGGCCGAGAGGAACAAGGCGAAGTCCGGCATGGAGAACGTGGAGTTCCTGAAGGGGGAGATCGAAGCCATCCCGCTTCCCGATGGGCGCGTTGACGTCGTGATGAGCAACTGCGTCATAAACCTCTCCACGGACAAGCGGGCCGTGATCTCCGAGGCGTTCAGGGTCCTCAAGCCCGGCGGGCGCTTAGCCGTCTCCGACGTGGTGTTTCTGGGGAGCAAGGCAATACTGCCCCGTGACGTGCTGGAGACGGTGGGACTCTGGACCGGCTGCGTGGCCGGGGCGCTCGAAAAGGCCGAATACGAAGCCCTCCTTGCCGAAACAGGCTTCGAGGACATATCCGTCGAGGTTCAGAATGTGTACGACCCTGAAGCGATAGAAGGGCTCGACACCGGGGAGAAACGCCAGGCCCTGCGGGAAGTCCCGGCTGCGAGCGCCTTCATCCGAGCCCGCAAGCCCGCCGAGCAGAGCCGAGGTTAGCAGGTGGCGAAGCAAACCTTGAACGTTGTCGAAGAGAATGGCCTCCGGGTTGCCGAAGAAGACAGAGTCGAGCGGCTAGTTGCTCTGGGACGCGCGCTCTCCGACCCCATCCGCGTGCGGATGCTCGGTATGATGGCTGACGGGAGAGGGTGCTGTGAGTTGCCGGACTGCGGCGTTCCGGTCGAGGACCAGGACGCCGGAATCTGCGTCTGCGAGTTTGAGGGCCGCTTCGGCATGGGGCAGTCGAAGGTCTCGTACCACATGAAAAAGCTCAAGGACGCTGGCCTGGCGCGAGAGGAGAAACGCGGGAAGTGGAGCTTCTATTCCCTCGACCGGGAGGCCGCTCGCGGGCTTGTAGGCGAAGCGGCGCGCCACCTGAGCGTCTCAGCGGAGGGGATCGGGACGTTTGACGAGCTTCAAATGCGCGGTGGCGTCTGAGAGAGCGGAGGAAAGGAGAGGAGATGGTCCATAGAAAGACCCGGGTTCTGTTCCTATGTACGCAGAACTCGGCCCGTTCCCAGATGGCCGAGGGCTTTTTGAGGAGCCACGGCGGGGACCGCTTCGAGGTGTACAGTGCGGGCATCTCGCCGTCCGGGGAGATACACTCGTACGCGGTTCGGGTGATGGAGGAGGTCGGCGTTGACGTGGGCGACCAGTATCCGAAGGGGCTGAGGACGTACCTGGGAAAGGTCGGGTTCAACTATCTGATCATCGTGTGCGCCCGCGCGGAGAGGGACTGCCCCAAGACCTTTCCGGGCGTCGGCACGACGCTCACCTGGATCTTCGACGACCCGCGGGGCGAAGACGTTCCCGAGGGAGAGCGGCTGGAGAAGTTCCGGGAGGTTCGGGACGAGATCGAGCTAAAGATCAAAGGCTGGCTGGCTCGCCCCGAAGAAGAACTGGCAAGGCTCAAGGAGGAGCGCGAGCGCGAACGCCGGGAGCGGCGAGGTCTGGAAGAAGCCGGACGTTCGTGACCAACCTTCGGTGTTACGCGGCCGAGTTCATCGGCACCTTCTTGCTGGTGTTTGCTGGACCGGGAGCGGTGGTCATAGACGAAGTCTCCGGTGGAGGGGTCACCTCGCTGGGTATTGGCCTGAGCTTCGGGCTCGCCGTAATGGCCGCCATCTACGCTGTGGGGCACCTCTCCGGTGCCCACATCAACCCGGCCGTCACGCTGGCCTTCGCCCTGACGCGCCACTTCCCGTGGGCCGCAGTGCCCGGCTACGTACTGGCCCAACTCGCCGGCGCCTGCGCCGCCAGCGCGGCGCATCTCGTCCTGTTTGGGGACGCCGTCCGATTCGGGGCCACCGTGCCGTCTGGGTCACCGCTACAGGCGTTCGGGCTGGAGCTAGTCCTGACGCTCCTTCTGATGTTCGTAGTGGCGGCCGTTGCCACGGACGCGCGCGCCGTGGGACAGGCCGCGGCCATAGCCATCGGTGGCTACGTCGCGCTCGCGGCGACCTTCGCCGGACCCATAGCCGGCGCCTCCATGAACCCGGCCCGCTCCTTCGGTCCGGCGCTGGTTGGCGGAGTGTGGACCCATCACTGGGTCTACTGGGCGGGGCCTGCCATCGGCGCCGTGTTCGGCGCGCTACTCTACAGCTACGTGCGCCTAGCGCGCCCGCCGGAGGTTCGGGAGATCAAACGAGCGAGAGCAGGGAGGTTGTCGTAGGTGGCGGAGACTAGAGGGCCCGGAGACCGTCTGAGAGTGCTGTTCCTGTGTACCCATAACTCGGCCCGCTCCCAGATGGCCGAGGGCTTGCTGCGCCACCTCGCCGGTGACCGCTTCGATGCGTACAGTGCTGGGACGGAAGCAACGTCCGTGCGGTCGGAAGCGGTGGCGGCGATGGCTGAACTCGGGGCGGACATCTCCAAGCAAAAGTCCAAGACCCTCGAACGCTACGTGAGCCAGCCCTTCGATTTCGTAGTCACCGTCTGCGACGACGCCAACGAGACGTGCCCGGTTTTCCCCGGCGCGAAGAACCGCCTTCACTGGTCGCTGCCAGACCCGTCGAAGGCTACGGGAGACGAAGAGGAGCGGCTCGCGGTGTTCCGGCGAGTACGGGACGAGGTCCGGGCACGCATCGAGGCGGAGATCCTGCCCACCGAGGCAGATATTCTCAACCGTTGACGGACGCCGCCTCTTTCAGCCGGTTTATCGTCGCAAACACTTCGGGCTCCAGACGGTCGAACTCTTCGACCAGCGCGAGGGGAACGGCGTCCCGGAAGCGGGCGTACAGGTAGATCTCCCCCAGCCGCGCAATCGCCTGCTCTCCCACTTTATCCGCCGCCCGCCGGGCAAACTCCTCCGGCGTCTCTCCAGCCTCACGGACGATTCCCGCTTCCTCGAGGGTGCCTATGACGGCTCCGTACCGACTGTACAGTCGGGCGTCGGAGACCTTCACGGAGCGGTGCATCATCGGCCTTCGGCGACGGCGGGCCAGGTAACGACGAGAGTAGATGACGAACAACGAGACCCCGGCTACGAGGAGCCCCACTACGATGATGCTCACCGGGTCGAGGCGGGCGACGCCGCTCATGAGCGTGCCGGCGGCTCCGAAGGCCGGTCCGAGCACCTTGCCCGCCTTCTCCGCGACGAACTCGAAGACTTTGCCATTTTGCATGTTGCTCGCCGCGTGGTATTGCCAGGGCGTCGAGTCGAAGCCGGGGGTCGGGTCGAAGGTGGACCAGCCGTGGCCGGGGAAGTACACCTCGACCCAGGCGTGGGCGCTGGAGGCTTTGACTTCGTAGAGCCCCGTGAACGGGTTATACTCGCCGGGGACGTAGCCCGTCGCCACGCGGGCGGGTATCCCCAAAGAGCGGACCATCACCGCCAGCGAGGAGGCGAACTGCTCGCAGTAGCCGCGCCGCTCCTCGAAAAGGAAGTATTCAACGGCGTCCATCTCCTCGCGCTGGGGTGGAATGGAGAGGTCGTAAGGATAATTGTTCTTCAGGTGCGCGTTCAGCGTCACGACGGCGTCGTATGGGTTGGTGGTATCGGCGGTCAGGTCGCGGGCCAGCGCCCTGGTTTTTTCCAGGCCGGTGGGGGGGAGGGCTGTGTACTTCTCGACCATGCCATCCGGGTAGGTGATGTCGGCGGATCGGAGTTGGTCCGCGGATGCGTTGGGGAGCTGGGAGATCACCGAGTACGCCGAGCCCGCGGGGATCTGATACGGAGCCCGCACCGAAGCCTGTGGGTCCACCTTGATGCCGCCCGCCGGGAAGAACACCGTCTCGGGGTGATATGCGCCGAAGACGACGTTGGATGCATCCTCCTCGACGTAGAAGACCTGTGCGACCTGCCGCGTCATGCCCTCTACCGGCTCCACGTTCTGGGCAGTGAACAAGTCGTAGCGCGGGCCGTCGGAGGTCAGCGTCTCAAGGGCGTCTTCTCCGCCGGAGATCTCCCACCCCTTCCCGTTGTACTCGTCGAAGACGACTCCTCGGTAAGGGACCGCCTCCTCGCTACGGACCTTCATCACGATCTCATCGGATAACCGCCCGCGAGACCGCAGATCCATGTACGGGTTGAAGCCATGATAGGAGCCCGAAGCGATGTTTTGCGGTGGCCGCGAGAATGGATCCCCCGACTGCGGATAAGCCGGATTCTGGATGCCGCCGGAGAAGCTATCCCGCAACTCCTGAAATGCCGAGGTAGGCATCATCGAGAGGTTCATGCTCTGGCGCTGGGGCATGAAGGTGAAGCAGAGTATGCCGACCGCCAGAACGGCGAAGAAACCGGGCGCGACAACCCCGAGTGTCAGCCCCCGGCTCCGCGATGCCTCGATGCCAGCCCGCTCCCGCGTCTCCGAGAGGTTCATCTGGGTCAAAGCGCCTAAAGAACAGAAGAAAAAGGCCAGCACGAACAAGCCGTACCACAGGCTCGTCGAGAGCACCGCGCCGACGGCCAGCAGGATCAAACCACTGACCAGAGAGTACGAGATATCCTTGCGGGCCGGAAGGTCGAAGGCGTGAATGACCTGTATCCACAAAAAGAGCCGGGCGAGCGGCACCCGCGTGTCATAGAGTGACGAAAGCACCTCCCGGAAGAACATCGCCAGCACCGCCAGAGCCCCGAACGCCAGCAGGACTTTTATGAGGAAGTTCTTCTCCCGCCGCCGGTTGTAGCTCACGACGAACGCTACGACCGTGAGCAGCGGCACCAGGATGCCGGTCAGCCAATCGAAGTAGCCGCTGGAAAGCACGGCGACCTCCCCGATGAGCACCGCCGCGAGCACCCACGCCCGCAGTTCGACCGAGTCCTCCGACAGCCTCTTGCGCCCGGCCGGCAGTCTCGCCCTGATGCGTTGCAGCATTCCAGATTCCCCGGAACTCATCCGATTCTCCAGGGTTCCTCGAAGTCCGGGCCGAGCCTGACCGCCAGACGCCCGTTGTCCCGCGCCTCGTCCACGAATCTTTGCTCCTCATCGGGCGTCATCCACGGCTTGGTTCGGGACCCGGTTCGGGACCCCGTCTCCGCGAAGTCCCCGCAGGAGACGAGCACGACCGACTGCGCCTCCGACGCTCCGGGTCGCGCGGAAGGCCCCGTCCTCTTCCCGGTATTCGGGATGGAGGGTCGAACCTCCACGCTCGCTCTCGTCGGGTCAGGCGGCCCGGAGGCCGCGAGCGCGGCGCACCAGGTCAGGACGGCGTCCGGGTCAGGCTGTTCGGGGAATGGCTCTTTCTGCGGCCCGGCGTACGCACTGACCATCCGGCCCTCCCTGAGAGCGAAAAGCAGTAGAGAGGCTCCGGCGGAGACGACCATTTCGCGGGCTTTGCGTGGGGCGCGGCGGTCGAGGCTCATGGCGAGCTTGAAGGGGGGATGCGTCTCCTGGGCCAGCTCTCTGACGGCGAGCCTGCCCGCGGAGAGGCCGCGCGCGCTCCTGCGCCACGCGACCAGCCGCGCCGGGTCGCCGGGACGGTATTCCCGGATGCCCCAGAATTCACCGCCGTGGCCGCGGTGCAGCGTCGAAGCCTCGCTGTGGTCCCCGCGCTCGGTGTCCAAGGAGGCCGACGGTGGCAGCGCCGCCACGTCGAAGGTGCGAGGCTGGATCACGACGCTCGATGCCACCCGTATCCGCCGTCGGCCATGAAACAACCCAAACGGCGCCCCAGACTCCACGACGACCTCCCCACCGTAATACACGCCCCGGCGCGGGTTCTCCACGACGTACTCGATCCGCTCCACCGATCTGCCCCGGAGACGCGCCACGACCCCGCGCCCCGTGTCTCCGGCGAATTCGTCCCTTATCTCCAGCATATGCCGACCCAAACGGCTCTTGTTGCGGACCTCCAGCGCACAGGAGAGCGGCTCACCGGCCTGGCCCACTACGGGAGCCCGGCGCGTGACCTCGATGCCGCAAGTATTCCACAGAGGAGTCACTATCGAGATGATCACCGTCGCCCCCATCAGAGCGGAGACGACGTACAGCCAACCGGCCCCGGCGTTCGCGGCGATCAGATACAGGATGCCGCTCAGGAAGATCAGGAAGAGAGGTTTCCCAAGCCTCTTCAATCTGTCCCAGCTCATGTTCCACGCCTCATGCTGGAGGGGACACGGAACGCAGTACCTCCCGGATCACGGCCTCAGCCGTCGCGCCGGAGGATCCGCCACGTACGGAGATGCGGTGCGGCAGCGTGTGCAGCGCGAGTTCCTTGACGTCTTCGGGGCCGACGAAGTCTCTACCATGCATCGCGGCCCTTGCCTGCGAGGCTCGGATCAGGGCTATCGAACCCCTCGGCGAGACCCCGAGCCCCACTGCCGGATGCTCGCGGGTCGCCTCCACGAGGCCGACAGCGTATCCGAGGATCTCATCGTGGACCTGCACCCGCCGCGTCATCTCCCGCGCCAGAGCCACCTCCCTGATGCTCACGACCGGCTCGACCTCATCCAGCGGACGACGCTCCACCTGGGCGCGCACGATCCCGAGTTCCGCCGCCCGCGCCGGATAGCCCATGCTCGTCGCCACCATGAACCGGTCGAGCTGTCCCTCCGGCAACGGGTACGTCCCGTGGAACTGGTGCGGGTTCTGGGTCGCTACCACGAAGAACGGCTCCGGCAGCGGCCGCGTCTCGCCTTCCACCGTCACCTGCCCCTCCGCCATCGCCTCAAGCAGCGCGCTCTGAGTCCGGGGGGTGGCCCGGTTGATCTCATCCGCCAGCAAGACCGGCGCGAAGACCGGACCCGGCAGCCACCGGAATCTTGTCTCCCTCGGATCGTAGATGCTCGTCCCCGTGATGTCCGACGGCAGAAGGTCCGGCGTGAACTGTATCCGGGAGAAATCCGCCGAGATCGAAGAAGATATCGCCCGCGCGAGCGTCGTCTTGCCCACGCCTGGGATATCCGTCAGCAACACATGACCGCCGGCGAGCAAGGAGATCAAACAGAGGTCAACCACCTCGTCCTTGCCCACGATAGCCCGCCGCACGGAATCCCTGAGCTTTCCGTAGGTTTGCCGTACTTCCACGATGCTCTCTACCCGCTTGTGCTGCACGTTTCCTCCATAGAAAATGACGACGGACCACATGCCGCGCGGCATGTGTCTCGCGCACGCCTTGATATTATCGGATGCGTGTCCGACGAACTTAAATCCGAGCCCTCTCTCCCCGAAGAAGCCCCCCTCGACGACGCCATGATGCGCCGCGCTCTCGTCGCCGCTAGAGAGGCCCGCGACCGAGGTGAGATCCCCGTCGGCGCCGTTGTCGCGCTGGGACAACGAGTCCTCGCCGTCGCCCGCGTCGAACGCGAAGCAACCCAGGACCCCACAGCCCACGCCGAGATCCTCGCCCTCCGCGGGGCCGCCGCCGTACTGGGCTCCTGGCGACTCACCGGCTGCACCCTGTACTCCACCCTCGAACCCTGCCCCATGTGCGCCGGAGCCGCCCACGCCGCCCAGGTCTCGCGCCTCGTCTACGCCACCCCGAGCCCGAAGTCCGGCTACGCCGGAACCCTCCACAATATCCCCGCCGATCCCCGCCTCAACCACGCCTTCCCCGTCACCGGCGGCGTCCTCGAAACCGAAGCCGCCGACCTCCTGCGCGACTTCTTCCGCGACAAACGCCGCGCGAAACCCCCGGAATCAGTCCCGAAACCATCCCCGGAAGCCCCGAAACCCACTCTATAGCCTGTACTTGAAGTTTAGATAGATGCAAAATGCTGCGACACCACAACGCTAAATTCGTGGTTTAGCATGTCGTCTGGACCTGAACATAAAGGTGCGTGATTTGCGGGATTTTCAGTGATAAAGTGGAATTATGAAAAGATTTCTGAAAAATCTTTGTGGAGTTTGCGGGGGCTGAAAATCGCTTAACAATGGGGATTCGGGCTCCCGAAGTGAAATAAACCTCACATTTAGGGTTACTTTACCTCTATTGCTCTAGGAAGATGTGGTGTGCTAGGTTTTTCACCTACCAGATGTGGTGTTGAGGTCATGGGGGTTTTGAGGTGCAGTGTCCATATTGCGATTTCGAGGACACGAAGGTCATAGACTCGCGTCTTTCGGAGACGAAGGATGCGATCCGGCGCCGTCGTGAGTGTCTGTCGTGCGAGAAGAGGTTCACGACGTACGAGCGGCGGGAGCCTTTGAGGCTGATGGTCATAAAGAGGAGTGGGGATAGGGAGCCCTTCGACCGGGAGAAGTTGACGGCGGGGCTCGTCAAGGCGTGCGCCAAGCAGCGGATCTCGGAGGAGCAGATCGAGGTGATGGTGGATGAGGTCGAGGCGGAGCTCAGGGAGCGGCGTCGGCATGAGGTGACCTCGCGGCGCCTGGGGGACATGGCGCTGCTGCGGCTGCGGCGGCTGGACATGGTCGCCTACCTGCGCTTCGCGTCGGTCTACCGGCAGTACACGGACGTGGACCAGTTCCGCTCCGAGCTGGTGCGGCTGGCGGGTTCCGGCGTCGGCAACGGCGCCCGGTAATCGGGCCTGGGGAGGGCCTGCAGCGCGTGGCCGTGGACGAATCAAGTGGTGGAATGAGCAAGGCAAGCGGTAAAATCAGGGGAGGATGAGCGAAGAAGTGAATTACAACCGATTGAGCGAGATAGAGCTTACGGAGAATGCCGTCGCGGTGCTCGAGAAACGCTACCTGAGGAAGAACGAGCGGGGCGAGGCCGTCGAGGAGCCCATGAATATGTTCCGAAGGGTCGCCTCCAATATCGCCGAGGGCGAGTTCCAGTTCAAGGATGGCGAAGAGGCCCAGTCCTTCTACGAGGAGAGCTACGAGCGGTTCCTCCAGATGATGCTCACGAGAAAGTTCATGCCCAACTCGCCGACCCTGATGAACGCGGGGCGCGAGTTGCAGCAGCTTTCGGCGTGCTTCGTCTTGCCGGTGGACGACTCCATAGACGGCATCTACGACACCCTCAAGCACCAGGCGGTGATTCATAAATCTGGGGGCGGTACGGGGTTTGGTTTCAGCCGGCTGCGTCCGAAGAACGACCTGGTTCAGAGCACCATGGGCGTGTCGAGTGGTCCCGTTTCCTTTATGGCTATATATGACGCTTCGACGGATAAAATCAAGCAGGGCGGCACGCGGCGCGGGGCGAACATGGGCATCCTGCGGGTGGACCATCCGGACGTCGAGGAATTCATAGACTGCAAGCGCGAGAACGACCAGATCAACAACTTCAACATCTCCGTCGCCATTACCGACGCCTTCATGCAGGCCGTCGAGGACGACACGGACTTTGACTTGACCAACCCTCGCAACGGCGACACGATCAAGACCGTGCGGGCGCGGGAGTTGTTCCGCAAGATCGTGGAGGGCGCGTGGCTGAACGGCGAGCCCGGCGTGGTCTTCATAGACCGAATCAACGCCGACAATCCGACGCCGCAGTTCCCCATCGAGAGCACGAATCCTTGTAGCGAGGCGCACTTGCCGCCGTACGATTCTTGCAACCTCGGTTCGATCAACCTGGAGCGGTTCTTCGTCGAGGGTGACCATCCGGGCGAGGGCTCGGTTGACTGGGATGATCTCAGGGAGACGGTGCATACGGCGATCCGGTTCCTGGACAACGTGATCGAACAGAACAAATATCCGCTTCCCGAGATAGATGAGATGAGCCGGGGCAACCGCCGCATCGGGCTCGGCGTGATGGGCTTCGCCGACCTCCTGATCAAGCTCGGCCTCACATACGACTCCGAGGAGGGCCTCGCCTTCGCGGAGAAGGTGATGAAGTTCGTGGATGACGAGGCGTGGGAGGAGAGCCGGGTCCTGGCCGAGGATCGCGGCGTGATGTCCCACTTCGAGGGCTCGCGGCACGAGGCTAGAGGCGACCGCGTCCGCAACGCGACCGTCACGACCATCGCCCCGACGGGGACGATATCCATGATCGCCGGTTGTTCCGGCGGCATCGAGCCTCTCTTCGCGGTGGCTTTCATGCGCCGTCAGGCGGAT
>JACDGB010000087.1 GCA_013815485.1 Rubrobacter sp. | reverse complement strand
GCAGATGACGGACGCTGACCAGAAGATACACATTGGCGACAAGCTCACGCGCGGCCTCGGGGCTGGGGCGGACCCGAAGATCGGGATGGAGGCCGCCGAGGAGAACAAGGCGGAGATCGAAGAGGCTATCCGGGGCGCGGACATGGTGTTCGTCACCGCCGGCAAGGGTGGCGGCACGGGCACGGGGGCCGCTCCGGTGGTAGCCAAGATCGCCCGCGAGGCAGGCGCGCTCACGGTGGGCGTCGTGACCCGCCCGTTCGCGTTCGAGGGCCGGCGCCGCTCGACGTACGCCGAGGAGGGCATCAAGCGCCTCAAGGAAAACGTGGACGCTCTCATCATCATCCCGAATGACCGCCTCTTGCAGGTGGCAGAGAAGCGAACCTCGATGATGGACGCATTCAAGATGGCCGACGACGTTCTCAGGAAAGGCGTGCAGGGGATCACGGACCTCATCACGGTGCCCGGCCTCATCAACTTGGACTTCGCGGACGTGCGCACGATCATGCGCGAGTCCGGCTCGGCGCTCATGGGCATTGGCGAGTCGAGCAGCGAGAGCCGCGGGGCGGAGGCCGCCAAGCAGGCGATCTCCAGTCCGCTCCTCGAGGCGAGCATCGAGGGGGCGACCGGGATCATTCTGAACATCACCGGCGGCACGGACCTCGGGCTCTTCGAGGTCAACGAGGCAGCCGAGATCGTCCACAACGCCGCCCATCAGGACGCGAACCTGATCTTCGGCGCCGTGGTGGATGAGAGCTATGGAGATAGCGTGAGCGTCACCGTGATCGCCACGGGCTTCGATCAACGCCTCGCCAACCAGCGCCGGGCGGAGCGGACGTTGGATCCCCGAGAAGATGACGCCGTCTCTTCTTCCTATGCTCCTCCTTCGCCGTCTCCCCAGGAAGGCGACGTACTCGACATCCCAGCCTTCCTCCGTCGCCGGTAGCTCCTGACAGAAGGCGTGCGCCAGGAACTCCCCAGCACCGATGGCGCCCCAGCCGCGATTCAAACCGCGACCGGGGGCGCCGTCTTCGTCTCTCCCCAGCCCGAACCATCTGGCGCGAAGGTCTGGTTCTTCACCCGCCTCGGCGGCGTCTCCGAACAGCCATACGACAGCCTCAACGTCTCGGTGAAGGTCGGTGATGGCGAGGCCGCCGTAACCGGAAACTTGAGGCTCATACAGGAGGCGATGGCCGGTAGAAACTCTGCCTGGGTCAAACAGGTCGCTGGTGATGGCTTCATCAGGGTATCTACGGCCGGGTTCGCCGGGGAGGCCGACGCGCTCGTCACGAGTAAGACGGGTTTCTCGCTCGTGGTTGCCATCGCTGACTGCGCGCCGGTCGCGCTCGTCGGAGAGCGCGGCGTGGGAATGGTCCACTCTGGATGGCGCGGGACGCTCGCCGGGGTTGCCGCGAACGCAGTGTGGGAGATGGGAGCTGCGGGGACGCGGGCGTATATCGGGCCATGTATCCGGGGTTGCTGCTATGAAGTATCCGAGGAGCTTGCGCGGACGTTCGCCGGGAGGTTCGGCGAAGATGTGGTCTCCGGACGATATCTGTCGTTGCCGGCGGCAATCCGGATGAATCTCCAGGAGGCCGGAGTTGAGCACGTCCATGACCTCGGGTTGTGCAGCGGATGCCGCCCCGATCTCTTCTACTCGCACCGCAAACAGGGTCCGCTGACGGGCAGGAACCTGGCGGCCGTGACGAGGACGTCGGCATGAGAGAGAGCGAGGAAGCGCTGGAGACTCGGGTTTGGCGTCGTCTCGCCATCGTGCGGGAGAACGTGGCGGCGGCACTGGAGAGAAGCGGGCGCGGGCCGGATGAGGCGCGCATCCTCGTGGCGAGCAAATACTACGCGCCGGAGCAGATGCGCGCCCTCGCCGCCGCGGGCGTGGACTTGCTCGGGGAGAACCGCGCGCAGGATCTCGCGGCCAAGCAGGAGACTTTCGGGGACGCCTTCGAGTGGCACTTCATCGGCCATCTCCAGCGGAGGAAGGCAAAGGATGTCGTGGGCCGGGTCGGGCTCATACATTCCGTGGATTCCGTGGCGCTCGTCGAGGAGCTTGCCAAGCGGGCGCCCGAAGAGGGGGTGGAGATACTCGTCCAGGTCAACGTCAGCGGCGAGGAGTCAAAATACGGCGTTTCGGAGGGAGACGTCGAGCGCATCCTGGAGGCCGCCGCTGGGACGGAAGGCCGGGTACGGGCGCGGGGTTTCATGACGATTGCGCCAGCGGTTGAACGGGTGGAAGATGTACGTTATGTTTTCACGAAACTCCGGGCGATCCGTGATAGGCTACGCGGATGCTGGGGTCCCCATTTCGAGCTTTCGGAGCTTTCGATGGGCATGAGTAACGACTACATCGTGGCGGTTGAACAAGGGGCCACTTTGGTCAGGATAGGGCGGACCATCATTGGGGGGGACGGCCCGTGAGGAGGCAGGATGGCAGTTAGAGATCGGTTGGATCGCATGGCAGCGTGGTTCGGGTTTGGCGTGGAAGACGATTATTACGAGGATGAGGAAGAGGAAGCGTTGTACAGGAAAACTGCTTCCGCCAAAGGCTCGCACGAAGAGGAGGTCGGTCCCGCCGTCCGGCGGCTCGGACGGTCGGAGCGGTCTTCGTCTTCGGCTTTTGGCACCTCGCTCGGGGATCTGTTCGGGAGTGAGAGCCCGAACCGGGGCGACCGTTACGCGGCCGGGCCGACCGCGCCGCACCTGCGTGCCGTCCCGGACAATCGCCCGGCGCGGGTGAGCGTGGTCGAGCCAGCCAGCTTCAACGACGCCCAGGCACTCGCGGATCGCTTCAAGCGCCAGCAGCCGGTAATCCTCAACCTCCAGAGCGTGGACGCCGAGTTGTCGAGGAGGATGGTGGATTTCTGCTCAGGCCTCACTTACGCGATGGATGGCAATATCCAGACCGTCGCCAACCGGGTGTTCCTGCTCACCCCGCGCAACGTCGAGGTCAGCGCCGAGGAGCGCAAGGCGCTGGCCGAGAGGGCTTTCTTCAACCAGCTCTGATGACTAGGGTAGGGATAATCGGGGCGGGCAAGATCGGCGGTTCGCTGCTCATCAGGCTCTCCGAAGCCGACGGGTTCGAACTCGGCGCCAGCGACGTTCACCAGGAATACCTCGCGCCCTACGCCGAACGTTATGGAGTCTGGATCACCGCTTCCAGCCGCGAACTCGCCGAACACAGCGACTTGTTGATAATGGCCGTGAAGCCCTGGGATGTGGGAACAGTCCTGGAAGAGGTAGCCTCGGCACTGGAAGGCACGGAGAAAGCGGTCACGAGCGTAGCCGCCGGGGTGCCGATCTCGGCCATTTCGGAGAAGCTGCCGGAAGGAACGCCGGTGTTGCGGGTCATGCCGAACGTGTGCGCGTCGGTGGGGTTGGGATCTGCGGTGGTGACATCAAATGAGCCGGGACGGGCGATGTTGCCGATGGTGATGGAGATCTTCCGCACCGTTGGGGACGTGATGGAGTTGCCGGAACGCCTCTTCGACGCGGCGACGGCGCTGCACGGCTCGGGGCCGGCATACGTCGCCCTCTTCGCGGATGCTTTGATACAGGCCGGCGTGAGAGAAGGCATCCCGCGGGACGTGGCGAAGAGGCTGGTCATCGGGACTATCGGGGGCACGGCGGTTTTACTGGAGGAGCGCAGCGCGCATCAGGTGCGCGACGAGGTGATGACGCCGGGCGGGACGACGGCGGCGGCGTTCGTGGCGATGGAGAAGGCCGGGTTCGTCGGCGCGATCTACGACGGGGTCAATGCCGCAGCGGAACAGGCGCGAGGTCTCGGAAGATGATCGGACTCCTGCAATTGTTCGGGTTCTCGGTGGCTTCGTTGCTGTCCGGGATCGTGGACTACGCTTACTGGATACTATTTGGGGCTATATTGGCGAACATCGTGATCAACTTGCTCCCCGGCTATCCGTCGAGCACGTTCTTCCAGGCTGTCTACGATGGGGTGCGGGCGGTGTCTGACCCGATCCTGATGCCGATACGGAGCCGCATCCCGCCAGTTCAGCTCGGTGGGTTCTCGTTGGACCTCTCGCCGATCATCGCAATAATCGGGCTTTCGATCGCGCGAAGCCTGCTCAACAACGTTGTAATCGCAAATTTCATCGGACCTGTGACGGGGTGATATAGCATGGCGATTCGGCCCAACGACATCCGCCGCAAGGAATTCAAGAACAGGCTGCGGGGCTACGATGCCAACCAGGTGGACGATTTCCTAGACGAGGTCGCGGAAGAATTGGAGAATGCCAGCTCGGACAACGCCAGGCTGCGGGAGGAAAGATCCAACCTCCGCTCGCGACTGGAGCAGTTCGACGAGTTGGAGGGTTCCATCCGGGCGGCATTGGTCCACGCGGAGCAGGCGTCCGACGACCTGCGAAAGTCGGCTGCCCAGGAAGTCGAGAGCGTGCGCCAGGCGGCGAACCGCGAAGCGGAGATCACCATCAACGACGCGAAGGCCCGTGCGCACCGCATCCTGGCCGACACCTCGGATCGCGCCGAGCGGGTACAGGAATCCTACGAAGCTCTGCGAAACGCCAGGCAACTCTTCGCCTCGGATTTCCGGCATCTACTGAAGAGCTACCTGGAGGTCATGGACAACGCCGACGTGGCGAGCGCGCGGGAGATCGAAGCCTCTCTGCGGGAGCGCGTGGACTTCGAGTCCATCGCCGCCGCCCGAATTGCATCCGAGAACGCCAGCCTCCAAGAAGGGCTTCCGGTCGAAGAACCATCCGATGATTCCCCGGACGAGCCGGTGCAAGAAGCCTCTGACGAAAACGCCCCGGCAGAAGGAGAGTCCTTTGAAGAGGAGCCGGTCGCGGAGGGAGCGTCCGAAGAGGTCTCCGCGGACGATGACCCGGAGGTGGAGGAGCCGGAGGTCGAGCCTTCGACGGTGGAGGGTTCTGCATCCGAGGAGCCGGTGACGGATGCTCCTGGGGAAGAGACGGAGCGGGAAGAGTCCACTCTGGCGCGAGAGAGCGGCTCCCACGAATTCTGGGGAGATACGGAGACGAGAAGCGCTTCCGGGAATGGCGAGGAGGACAGGCGCGTGTCCAGGGCCAGCCGTTTCCTGCGCCGACGTGGCTGAGGGACCAGTCCGGGGGAGCAAGAACGGGGCGTTGCTGAACCTCAAGGTCTCGCCGCGGGCCAGAAGCACGTCGCTGGAAGGGATGCACGGGGACGACGCTCTGAAACTCCGGGTCGCCGCGCCTCCGGTTGATGGTCGGGCGAACGACGAGATAGAGAAGTTCCTGGCTGAGGTTTTCGAGGTGTTCCCTTCGAGCGTCGAGGTCGTCAGGGGGGCTTCCGGCAGAGACAAGACCGTCCTCTTTCGGGGCGTGGAGATGTCGGAGATCCGGCGCCGGCTCTCGGCCATGATCCCCTAGCTTCATGCCCCATGAAGCGTTCGAGACCGGGCTGGAAGACGCGGGGGAGCGTCTGGACCGGCTCTGTGCGAATCGCCTGGGAATCAGCCGGAGTCTGGCGCGGCGAATGATCCAGGGCCGCCTCCTGCGGGTTGACGGTGCGGAGGTCTCGCCTTCGTACCGGGTGCGTGGCGGTGAGCGCATCGAGGCTGAGGTCCCGGATGAATCACCCCAGCCGGAGAAGATTCCGGTCCCGATTGTCTTCGAGGATGAGTACCTGATCGTGGTGGACAAACCCGCTGGACTCGTCGTGCATCCTGGCGCGGGCAACCCTTCCGGCACGCTGGTGAACGCTCTTCTGGACCGGGGCATCGCTGGCGGGGAAGACCGGATCCGCCCCGGCATCGTCCACCGCCTCGACCGCGACACCTCGGGGCTGATGGTCGTGGCGAAGGGTGAGCCAGCCTATTCCGGGCTGGTTGCGTTGCTGTCGGCCCGGCGGGTCGGGCGCATCTACCGGACGGTCGTCGTTGGCGATGGACTACCGGCGACGGGGACGGTGGATTCGCCCGTGGGCCGTGACCCGGATAATCCAACGCTCATGGCCGCCGGGGTAGGGAAGACAGCCATCACGCACTTCGAGAGGTTGCGGGAGGCCGCCGGACACACGATGCTCCGGGCTCGGCTTGAGACGGGGAGGACGCATCAGATCCGGGTCCATCTATCCGCCATCGGACACCCGGTCCACGCCGACCCGCTCTACGGCAAGGCCGTCGAAGGACGGCGTCTCTGGCTCCACGCCGAACGTCTGGCCTTCGAGCATCCGGTCAGCGGAGAGGATATGGAATTCGAGTCAGGGATACCAGAAGACCTGCGAGAGTCGGCGCGGGAGCTTGACGGCGCCTTCTCGCTCTGGTAGGTTGCTCGGAGATAAAACCGTCCTTTAACGGCGTCCCGAGAGGCGCGAAGGGGGTTACGATTTGGACCGAACGAGCGTCCACGAGCACTCACTGGTACTCTCCGCCGACGGCATGAGCCGCTCCCTGCGGCGTATCTCGCATGAGATCCTGGAACGCAACGCCTCCGTCCTCGAAGACCTCGCGCTGGTCGGGGTGCTGACACGCGGCGTGCCGTTGGCGCGGCGCATCGCGGACAACCTCGGGCAGTTCGAGGGGCTGGACGTTCCCGTGGGCTCGCTGGATATCACGCTGCATCGGGACGACCTGGACGGCGAGGAACCGGAGGTGGGGGAGAGCGACGTGGGTTTCGATGTCACGGGCCGAACGGTCGTTCTGGTGGATGACGTGCTGTATACGGGGCGGACGGCGCGGGCGGCGATGGACGCGCTCCTGGATCTCGGTCGTCCCGCCGCCATCCGGCTCGCCATCCTGGTGGACCGGGGACATCGGGAGTTGCCTATTCGAGCGGATTACGTGGGGAAGAACGTGCCGACGGCTCGCGGGGAGCGGGTCAGCGTCGGCCTTGAGGAGATCGACGGGGAGGACGGGGTGATCGTCGTTGCACAGTAGAGATTTCCTGACGCTCGAAGGATCGAGCCGCGAAGAGTTGCGCGAGGTCCTCGACCTCGCCCGTGACATGTCGGACGGACGCCTGACGAGTCCGCTCGCCGGAAAGACCGTGTGCCTGGCCTTCTTCGAGGCTTCGACCCGCACGGCGGTCTCGTTCGAGCTGGCGGCGCGGCGGAGCGGGGCAGATGTGATCTCACTGTCGGAGAACGGCTCCGCCATCGCCA
>JACDGB010000424.1 GCA_013815485.1 Rubrobacter sp. | reverse complement strand
ATCTTACAGAATATGCAATCGTTCTCGCTCATCCGCTCCTCCCAACACTCCTGGTACGCCGCTCGGCCTCCAGAACGGCGCGAGCCCGCGCCACCGCCACCATCCCCGCCGTCTCGCTCCGCAACCGGTACGGCCCAAGAGAAGCCAGGAGGAGGCCGGCCTCGCGTGCCAGCGCCAGTTCTCCATCGCTCCATCCCCCCTCCGGACCCACGAAAAGCCCGACCGCCAGAGGCCCTGAATATCCTGACATGACTTCCTCCAGAGAGGCCAGATCGGGTTCGTTGTGCAGGATCACCCCGCTCTCTCCCACCTCGCGTGCCGCCTCCGGAAAAGCGACGACCCCGGCTACTTCCGGTACACGAAGCCGCAAGGACTGCCGGGCCGCCGCCTCGGCCACCCGGCGCCAGCGCCGCACCTTACCATCCCCTTCAGAGAGCTTGACCACACCCCGCTCCGTGGACAAGGGCACGATCCGGTCTACACCTAGCTCGGTCGCCTTCTCCACTACGAGGTCCATATGCCGCCCTTTTGGTACCGCCTGATACAGAGTTGTCTCCCCCGTCAGGCCCCCAACGGTGGGTCTCTCCTCGCGGATCATAGCCTCCCGTCCGCCCGCAAGCTCCGCGACGAACAGCCGCTCGGTGCTATCCACGACTTCTACTGTGTCCCCCGTTCGGGCCCGCAGCACCTTGAAGATATGGTTGCCGTCCTCTTCGGAGAGGCGTAGGACATCTCCGATCGCGAGTCGGGAAGAAGAGAAGAGGCGTGTGATCTCCGCCAAAGACGAATACCTTACCGGAAGACGCTCCTGAGGCGGTCGAAGAAGGATTCGCCGCCACCGTTCTTATACGTCTCCTCACCGCTTGCCGCCTCGAAACGCTCGAGCAACTCCCGCTGCTCGCCCGTGATCCTGGTGGGCACCATCACGTCTACAACCACCTTAAGGTCACCGCGCCCCCGACGCCTCAAACGGGGCATCCCCTCTCCCCTCAAAACCACCGTCGTCCCCGGCTGCGTCCCCGGCTCTACCCGCACCGCGCTCGTACCCTCCAACGTCGGCACCTCGGCCTGAGTACCCAGAGCCGCCTCCACGAAGTTGATCCTCAACCGATGCACGAGATCCTCCCCGTCGCGCATCAAATCCTCATCCTCACTAACCCTTATCGTGACGTACAGGTCTCCAGCGGGCGCGCCTGGTTCTCCAGCATGACCAGAGCCAGAGACACGGAGGCGCATCCCGCTTTCGATGCCTTCGGGGATTCGCAGTTTGCGCGCCTCGACCTCGGAGACACGACCACTCCCCCGGCAGTTGTCACAGGACACGTCAATGATCCTGCCCCGACCACCGCACGCGGAACAAGCCTGCGCGCTAACCACCTGCCCCAGAATGCTCTCCCGCACCGTCCGCACAGCCCCCGCGCCCCCGCATGTGCCGCAAACGTGGGACTCCGTGCCCCCCACCCCGTCGCACACCCCGCAGTTCCTGACCGCCTGCATCCGGATCTCACGTTCCACCCCGAAAGCCGCCTCGCGAAGCGAAACCTCGACCTCAGTTTCAATATCTCCACCCCGGCTGGGTCCTCTGGCACCGGTGCCAAAGAACGAGGAGCCGAACGAAGAACGGTCACCGAAGAACGCCTCGAATATATCCTCGAAGCCACCGCCACCGCCGAACGGGTCTCCACCACCGGCTCCGCCACCGCCACCTCGGGGAACCTGATGTCCATAAGTATCGTAGGCGCGGCGTGAGTCGGGGGTGGAGAGGACCTCGTAGGCTTCGGTGAGTTCCTTGAAGCGTTCCTCGGCGTTCGGGTCATCGGGGTTGGCATCGGGGTGGTGGGAGCGAGCGAGACGGCGGTAGGACTTTTTGATCTCCGCCTCCGACGCTTCCCGAGACAGCCCGAGGACTTCGTAATAGTCGCGCTTCGCCGCCATCGCTAGAAACTAGTGCTCAGACGAAGGGTAAGGGCTTCAGCCGCCGAGCGGACGGTGCTGATCGCCGCGTCGTAGTCCATGCGCTTGGGACCGATGAGGCTCACGACGCCATAGGGCCGCTCGTGGTGGCTGTAGGCGGCGGCCACGAAGCTCGTGCCGGCCAGGTTATAGAAACCGCTCTCGGCGCCAATGGACACCACGACCCCGCTGCTCGACACAGAGCGCGTGAGAGCATCGCCCATCAGGCGCAGCAACCAACGGCGGCGCTCGAAGACTTCGATCACAGCCGACAGGCTCGACGGGTCGAGGTCGTCCAGACGGGCAAGCAAAGCCGATACGCCCTGCACGAACACCCCGCGCTCTGAGGTCCGGCTCAAAACCTGAACCGCCTCCAGAACCGCCCCGACGACGAGCGGGCTGTGATCCGAGAGCGCCCTTCCGACCTTCGCAAGCTCCAGGTCCGACCCGAGCGGACGTCCCCCGAGCCAGGCGTTCAGCGAGGCGAACAGCTCGCGCATCTCGTCCTCCTCGACGTGGGCCGGGAGCGTCACCGTGGTACTCGAAGATGCTCCACTCTCCATCGAAACGACGAGCAGGAGCACGTCCTCGCGCAGGCGCAGGCAGTCCACGCGGGACAAGGAATCGCCGAGCGCGCTCGGCC
>JACDGB010000086.1 GCA_013815485.1 Rubrobacter sp. | reverse complement strand
CAACGTCCACAACGCCGAGTACATGGCAGGCGCGGTGAGGGGCCAACTCTAGCAGCGGCAACGTACCCGAAAGACCGGAGAGAGTCCGCCAAGAGGCGGGCCCTCTTTTGTTTCTCCATCGGCTCACGGCGGCGTCCCTCCGAAGCGGTATAACTTTGGCGTCACGTCAAGCAACGCTGATTTTGCCGTGCTCCCGCCGCCATCGGGCCGGGCGAGATAGCCGGCGAGGACGGAGGTCTCGTGCCGGAGCTCTACGACAACCTGGCCGGCTGGTGGCCGGTCATCTCGCCGCCATCCGAATACGCCGAGGCAGCGCTCTACGTGGATATGATCCGGGGCACGGCCCGCGCTCCGGTTCGGGAGGTGCTCGAACTTGGCAGCGGCGGCGGCAACAACGCCTCCCACATGAAGCGGGCGTTCTCGCTGACGCTCGTCGAACCCGCCGATGGGATGCGCGAGATCAGCCGCACGCTCAACCCCGAATGCGAGCACGTCTCCGGCGACATGCGCACTGTCCGGCTCGGCCGCACCTTTGACGCGGTGTTCGTCCACGACGCGGTTATGTACATGACCACCGAGGACGACCTGCGCGCGGCGCTGGCGACCGTGGCGGCGCACCTCGCGCCCGGCGGCGTGGCGCTCGTGGCGCCTGACGCGACGACCGAGACGTTCCGTGAGGCTACCGAACACGGTGGCGGCGAGGAAGCCGGCGGGCGGCGGGCGCGATACCTCCAGTGGACGCTACCGCCCAAGCCCGGCGAGACCTCGTACGACACGCACTACGCATTCCTCCTGCGCGAGCCCGGCGGGACCGTGCGCGCCGTCCACGATGTACACCACGAGGGCCTGTTCCCGCGCGCTACGTGGCTGCGGCTGTTCCGCGCGGCTGGGCTCGCAGCAAAGCTCTCGCCACGGAAGATCGAGGGTAGCGATTACGATGCGTTCATCGCGCTCGGCGACGCGCCGTAGATCAAGACGGGGACTTCCACGGAGCCTGGCGAGCCCTGTGTCTTGCCCGCCGGACGCTGGCCTTCCAACGTCTCGAACCCGGTGTGGTGAGGCCCTTGCCACCCCCGTAAACTGAATGGGTAGCCCGACGGGATAGGAGGCTCGATGGATGAAAGAGACGCCCCAGCCGGAGGCTTCTTCCGGGACGGGGAGCCCCTGCCCTGGTGAACGAACCGCCCGAAGTTAGCCTGGCGCCGTTCACCCCGGAGTGGCTGGGCGAGATCGAGGTCTGGTTCGACCATCCCGAGGTGCGGCGGCGGCTCGGCGACCGGAGTTGGCCGGCCCGCGAACTGCGCCTGCTCGATGAGCGTCCCGGTGGCGAGTTCCGTGGCCGCCGCGTGCTCCGCGCCCACGCCTGGGTCGTCCTCGACGACCAGAGCCGTCCTGTCGGACACGTTGGCGGCGACGTCTACGACTGCTGGACCCGGTACGACGAGGACGGCTCCGAAGGCCCCGGCGTCCTCGCAACGGATGAGCGCCGCAGTATGGGGCTGGCCTACGTCATTGACCCGGATAGGTGGCGTCGCGGCTTCGGCAAGACAGCCCTGCGCGCCGTGATGGAGGCCCCGGAAGTCTCGGACGTCAGCCTGTTCGTCGCGGGGATAGATGCCGACAACTTCGCCAGCCAGCGATGCGCCCTGGCGGCCGGCTTCTCCCCCGAGAGCGATGAACCCGATTGGGAGGGCATGATCCACTACCGCTGTAGCCGACCATGACCGAAAGAATCCTGACGATACGCGAACTCAACCGGGCGACGCTTGCCCGCCAGATGTTGCTGGAGCGGGAGACGCTGCCCGTGCCGGCCGCCATTGAGCGCGTGGCGGGACTTCAGGCCCAGGTCGTCAGCCCTCCCTACGTCGGCCTGTGGACGCGGCTGCGGGACTTTCGCCGAGAAGATCTCACCAATGCCCTGGAGGAGCGGCTGGTGGTCAGGGTGGCGATGATGCGCTCGACCCTGCATCTCATGACGGCGGAGGATTACCTGCTCCTGCGCCCAGTGCTGGAGCCAGCGCTGGTACGTGCCCTGAAAGCCTTCTTTGGCAAGCGGGCGGAGGGCCTCGATGCCGAAAGGCTCGTCGGCGCCGCCCGTACGTGGCTGGAAGAGGAACCCAGGACCCAGGGCGAGTTCCGCGCGCTCCTGTCGGGGTTGGAGCCGGACCAGGATCCGGCCGCCATGTCCTACGCCGTCCGCGCGTATCTGCCGATGGCGCAGGTTCCTTCCGGTGGCCGGTGGGGCTACTCCAACAGGCCGCCCTACGCTCTGGCTGAGTCGTGGCTCGGTCGTCCAGTCTCCGGGACGCAGGACCTTCGAGACCTCGTTCTCCGCTACCTCGCGGCGTTCGGGCCCGCGACGGTCGCCGACGTGCAGGCGTGGTCGGGGTTGGTGCGGTTGAAGGACCGCATCCGGGACCTCGCGCCGGACCTTCGCGTGTTCCGGAATGAGGATGGAAAGGAGTTGCTCGACGCGCCGGACGCGCCCCTGCCGCCTCCCAATACGCCTGCGCCCGTGCGCTTCGTGCCCGACTACGACAACCTCGTGCTCTCTCACGCTGACCGTCGGCGTGTGATCTCCGACGAGCATCGTAAGTTCGTCTTTCTCTCCGCCGGCCGCGTGCGGGCGACGTTCCTCGTGGACGGTTTCGTGACCGGTACCTGGAAATTAGAGAAGTCCCGAGGCATCGTCACCCTCATGATCGAACCGTTCGAGACCCTGTCGAGAACGACCCGCGAAGCCCTCATCGAAGAAGGCGAACGCCTCGCCCGCTTCGTCGAGAGTGAAGCCAGAGCGTTCGAGGTCCGGTTCACGTAAAAGGGTCCACCGGATAGGATGCTCCGGTGGACCCGGCGATCCTCTTTACCGCGACAGGTACTCGGGGCTTGTGACCGCGCCCTCCGACGCTGACGATACCAGTGCCGCGTACTTCGCCATCACGCCGGTGCTGAAGCGAGGCTGGGGGTCTTCCCAGTCCGTCAGGCGATCCTCTATTTCCTCATCCGAGATGTCCGCGCTGAGGGTCCGGTTTTCCAGGTCGAAGGTGATGGCGTCGCCCTCGCGGAGGGCGGCTATGGGGCCGCGATGGGCCGCTTCGGGGGCGACGTGACCGGCCATGAGGCCGCGGGTCGCGCCGGAGAACCGACCGTCGGTCATCAGGGCGACCGATTCGCCGAGACCCTGCCCGACGAGGGCCGCGGTGACGCCGAGCATCTCGCGCATTCCGGGGCCGCCTTTCGGGCCTTCGTTCCGGATAACCACCACGTCCCCATCCACGATGCGTCCGGCCTGGACCGCCTCCATGGCGTCTTCCTCGGAGTCGAAGACGCGGGCTGGTCCCGTGTGCGAGAGGCGCGTGTAGCCAGCGACCTTGACCACGCATCCCTCCGGCGAGAGGTTGCCGTGAAGGATGACGAGCCCTCCCGTATCGCGCAGCGGGCTCTCTACCGGGACGATCACCTCCTGCCCCGGCGCTTCCTCCGCGGAATCTACTTCCTCGGCGACGGTCTTGCCTGTCACGGTGAGCTGCTCGCCATCGAGATGGTCCGCATCCAGCAGGCGCTTGCCGAAGAGGCGGGTGCCGCCCGCCCGGTCGAGGTCAACGGCGGTGAAGCGTCCGCCGGGCTTGAGGTCAGCGATGATGGGCGTGCGATTGCTGACCCGGTCGAAGTCGGCGATGTCGAGTGGGATGCCGGCCTCGCGGGCTATGGCGAGCAGGTGCAATACCAGGTTGGTCGAGCCGCCGCTGGCCGCGCCCGCCGCGATGGCGTTCTCGAACGAGGCGCGAGTGAGGATGCGCCCTGGCGTGAGGCCGTTCTCCAGCAGGCGCATTACCAGTCGTCCCGCAGCGATGCATTCCCCGTCCTTGCGTCCATCGAGGGCCGGGGGGCTGGAGGAGCCCATCGGGGAGAGTCCGAGGAACTCCAGCGCCATCGCCATCGTGTTCGCGGTGAACTGGCCCCCGCACGCGCCCGCGCCGGGGCAGGCGTGGTGTTCGATCTCCGATAGGTCCGCATCAGACATCCTGCCCGCGGCGTTCGCGCCAACGGCCTCGAACACGTCCTGAATGGTCACGTCATGGCCCTGGAAACGACCCGGCGCGATGGAGCCGGAGTAGACGATCACACCCGGAATCCCCAGCCTGACGTGGGCCATCGCCGCCGCCGGGATGGTCTTGTCGCAGCCGACGAGCGTGACGATAGCGTCGAACATGTGCCCGCGCCCGACCAGTTCGATGGAGTCGGCGATCACCTCGCGGCTGACGAGGCTCGTCTTCATCCCTTGCGTCCCCATCGTGATGCCATCCGAGATGGAGATTGTATTCAGCTCCATCGGAGTGCCGCCCGCTTCGCGGATGCCTTCCTTCACCTTCTCGGCCAGACGCCGGTGATTGTAGTTGCATGGCATCGTCTCGATCCAGGAGTGCGCCACCCCGACTATGGGCTTGTGCAGATCCTCCTCTGAGTAGCCCATCCCGAGCAGGTACGAGCGCGCCGGCGCCCGGTCGCGGCCTTCGAGAATGGCGCGGCTCTTGTGTCGTGTGTCCGTTGTCTCCATGATCCTCCCTGTCCCATGCTGCGCGGTTGCCGATACGTGAAGAGTATAAGAGAATCCCCTCCCCGAACGCTACAGAGCGTGGGGGGAGGGGATTCTTCGGCGAGCAATCTGTGCGCCGGACTGGGATCAGGGCTTCGGGGCGATCTCGAGTTCTTCCCAGCCGTACTCGGGGTCCACGATCTTGAGATGGAGCTTGTCCGTCGCCGCGTCGTAGAAGTAGGCGGAGCGAATGCTGGCCGTAAGTTCCGCCAGGCTGTTCTTCTTTCCCCTGCACCAGGTCTCGCCGGTCTCCAGGTCGCACTCGTACTTGCTGACCTTCGGGGTCACGGGGTAGGGAACCACGAGGCGCAGGTTGTGGCCCGCGCCGTTCCAGAGGACGAACTTGGCGTGCGTCGGCGTCCCCCCGTTGAAGGCGACCCCGTATTCCCTATCCGGAAAGACATTGGTGTAGGCGTCCGTGGAGTCTTGGCAACAGCCGTTGAGGGTTTGCGCCACGCCGTCGCCGCGCGTTATGGTCAGCGGCTTGATGGCCTCGGGACCGCCCGTGAGCGCCTCGACGATCAAGCTGACGTGGTCCGTGCCGGGTGGACAGACGAATGCGTTCCAGTCGTTGCGTAGCGAGCATCCGCCGGTCTTGAGGAATGGGTTTCTCGCCGTCACCACCGACCCGGCGGTGCCCGTCACGGAGCCGCCGGTGTCCGTGAACACGGCGGAGAGATCCCCGTCAAAGCCTGGCACGGGGCCGCGCATGTAGAAACGGCTGGTACGTACAAAGCGCAGGTTCGAGGTGAAGTTATCCGGGTGGAGCGAGAAGGCGTCTTCGAGTAGCACCCCGAGCCCGCTAGCCTTTCGCTGGGTGTTGGGCATGAAGTTCACGAAGGTGGTGTTCCTGGCTCCCACGCGGCCGTCGTAGAACTCGTAGCCGCGGATCGGGAAGTCCGGCTCCCAGAAACGCGGAAGGCTCCGCCTGTCGAGGTCGACTTCGCCCTCTTCCACCTGCCAACTCTCCGGCGTGCCCTTGTTCGCCGTCTCGCCCACGACGAGGGAATCATCGAGGTAGCTCTCGTGAGAGGCGAAGGTCGCGCCGATGGCGTTGTCCGCGAGCGTGGCGTTCACGAGACGGTGGTTTTCGCCGCGCAGCCACACCGCCCGGTTGCGGTTCTTGTAGGCGGTGAAGTCCCGGAATTGCGCCACGACCGCCGCCGAGTCGCGGTTGGACGGATCGGAGACCGGATCGTAGTACGCGCTATCGGTGCTGCCGTCGGGTCTGGGGCCGTTGTCTACGTGCAGGCCGTCGTCGCCGTTGGAGTGGGCAGTGTTGCCGCTGAACTCACCGAGCGGCGTGCGGCGGGGCCAGACGTTCGGGTTCGTCGAGAGGCCGGTCGGGTGCTCGGGGAAGGCGAGCCAGAAGCCGTTGGAGGCGGAGCCGGCTGCGATGTTGCCGCGGATTACGTTGTCTGGGTTGGTGATCCAGAACGTCGCCGGAGATTCGTCGCTGGGCAAGAGCCGCTCGCCACTCGCGGGCCGCCGGGTCATGAAGCCGAGGTTGTGCGTGAGGATATTGTCCGTCTCCGCGCCGTCCTCGAAGAAGAAGCCGTGGCCGATGTGGTCGTAGCAGACGTTGTCGTGTAGCTGGAGTTGGTTGGTGCCGTGGATGGTGACGCAACGGTTGAACGTGTGATGAATGGAGGAGTCCTTGAGATAACTATTCGCCCCGCCGTTGCCGAGCAAGTGGAAGTGCAGCGGGTAGCGCCGGAGGACGTTCTTCTGTCCCATTGCCTTCAGTTCGACGCCTTCGAGGCGGGCCGCGGCGTGGTGGATCATGCCGTCCATCGTCATGTCCATCACCATGACCTGTCCCCCGAACCCGGCTGCGCTGGAGACCGGCTCGCCCTGGATAGTCACGTTGCGGGAGAGCAGCGCGACCTCGGCCCGCTCGTCAACGGAGCGGCCATCGAAGGTCTGGACCGTGCCCCAGTGCGCGTATTGGAACTGACGGTCGAGCGTGACGGTCATTCCGGAGACAGCCGTGATGGTGGCCTCTTCGTCCTGGGATTGATCGTAGTCGGTGGAAGCGATGACGATCCGGTCCCCAGGCCGCCAGTCGGGGGTCTCGGAGAGCGTGATCTTGTTCGCGCCCTTCGCGGCATTCGCGCCGAGCTTCGTCCACGAGAGACGCCGCTCGCCGTGGATCTCCAGCGTGCCGCCCATAACCCCAAGCCCCTTGTCTCCCATGTTCATCGGGTTCTCGCCGGGGATGTCGTCTGTCAGGGTGATGTTTGCCTGGTGCTGGAAGGGGGCGGATTCGGTCCCGATCCGGAGCGTGCCGTGGACCATGATCCAATCCGACGATAGCTCGATGTCCCTTTCGTCGAAGATCAAAGTCCCTTCCACCGTCAGGTTCGCAAGGTCCACGTCCCTGTCGAGCACGATGGTTTTGCCGGCGGGGATGGTGACTCCGGCCCCGGCTTGCGGGACCGCGCCGCCCCAGGTAGCCGGGTCTGACCACAGTTCGGCGTCCGCCGGGAGCGAGGCCGGGTCCGGGCTCTCGAAGCCGCCCGTGATGGAGTCGCTCGCGCCGGGGTCCGCAGC
>JACDGB010000085.1 GCA_013815485.1 Rubrobacter sp. | reverse complement strand
ACCGGAGACAGCTCCGCCCACCAGACTTCCCCACGCCGCACTACCAATCGTCTTCCGGCAGCGACCGCGCCTGCAATCGCGCGATGGCGGGGTCCATTTCGACTGAGTCCGCATCATAAATCTCATCGAGCCGAGCGGTGATCATCTCGCTCCGATGCTCCCCCAGATAGTGACGGAGCGCCGTAGCGTACAACTCGCTGCGCGACATGCCCCGCCCCCGCGCAAACCGCTCGGCGGACTCGAAAAGCTCCTCCGGGATAGAGATCGCCGTTTTCATGCCCGAAGTATAACCCGAGTTATACCAGGAGCGGAGAGACGCGGAACACAAAGAATGCGCCAGACGTCACCGCCCGGGACCACCGGATGCAAGAACCTCTTTTTCTCGATACGTTCCGTCACGGTTTCCTTTCTTTCGCGGTTAGGAGATCCAGTTCCCCAACCTGCCGGACTCGGCCCATGCTCCATCGGTTTTGGAGAATAGCCAGAATCCACCGGAGCCTATATTCCAATCGAACTGCTGCCCGGCATAGAGCATCGCCTGCGTCACGTCATCATTCAGCCCGACCCGCGAGAACCGGAGCGTGCCGTCCGATTCGGGGAATGTTCGGCGGAAACGGTCCCATCCCTCTCCGTCCCTGAAGATGTGATGAAACTCCTCGTCGTGTACGCAGATCAGACGCCCACCCGGATTCAGGTCCGGCTGGACCGGGTGCGCCTCGCGGTTCTTCGCGAGAAAATCAGCCAACGTCTCTTCGCTGAGACCTTCGAGGTTCTCGCGCAGGTGAGAGAGCGTGCGTTCCGTGCTGACGGCCAACCCGCTGCGGGTCGAAGCACGGGCGACTTGCCTGGCACCGAGGTACAGTTCATCTAGGCAGACGGCCAGGACTTCGCGCTCGTCAGCTATCGTCCCGTTCGACAATGCGTAGGCTCCTCTTCAAAGCGGCCAGGAGCAATTATAAAGCTACGAGCTACCCTGTCAGCCTCTTCAACACGCAAGTCATTCGATCGGCAAGGGTGGTCCGGTCACTTCCATGCCGTGCGAACTGAATAACCCGCGAAGCTCCTCGCGTGATGGGTTGCTCGCCTGCGCCAGTTCGTTGAAGAATGCCTCCATCTCACCCGCGGGCTGGAAGGCGATGAGCAGCCTTCCCTTCCCTTCTCCGACGTGGGCCCAGACATGCGGCGTCCTTCTCGGCGCGAGGATGGAATCACCGGGTCCCAGCTTGAATCGTTCGTCGCCGATCTCGATTATGTAATCACTCTGGACGACGTAGAACCACTCCTCTTGCACATGATGGAGGTGTCGCGGTGGTCCTCCCTTGTCGGTGTCGGTGGTCTCGATGACGAAGAAGCCGCCGTTCGTATCCAGAGACGAAACCTTGAAGTCCACCGACCTGGAGCCAAATACCTTGCGGCGTTCCTGACGTAGATCTCCCCCAGCCGGGACGCGCATCCTCTCGCTCATCCAAATCACCTCTCTAGCAGATCCTCGGTAGCGGGTAGCCGACGAGCATGATAGACATGCTCGTGCCGCCGAACTTGGTGTGTTCGGCATAGCCTCGCTATTCTCTGAGCCAGTTGTCAATATTCAATCCCTCTATGCGCTCGAAATGCCGCTCATTGTTGGTCGCCAAACCGTACCCTTCAACCATTGAGGTCGCGGCGATCAAAATGTCGGCGTCGCCGATCAACTCGCCTCGCCGGTGGAGGTCGGCGTAGATCTCCGATGCCTGCACAACAGTTGCGTCGGAGAGAGGAAGAATCGTACTCGCAGCACAAAAACGGTCGAATGCCGCTTGTTGACTGGTTGCGTGCCTGGCTTTTAGACCGCGCAGGATCTCATATCGCGTGATGATCGAGAACGCGAAGCTGTGGTGGCTACGAATATAGTCCCGCGCCCTGATGGTCACGACAGGATTGCGCCGCAAGATGGCCGATAAGGTGTCAGTGTCCAACAAAACAGGCGTTGGCGTCGTCACGCTGTGCGGTCACCAAAGAACCCGCGGCGGTCGAGGGAGATCCGCTCGACATCGTCGATATCCTCTTCGGAAAGGCCCTCATACACTTGCCCGGCTAATGTGAGTACATCGTCTGGCATTCCCGCTGTCTCTACCGTGAGCCGAACGTGCTGTCCATCGGCGAGCGAAACCGCCGATGGCTCCAACAACCGAAACGTCCCATCCTCGAAAACGGCTTCCAATGTATGCGTCATACCTACCACACCCTTCAACAAAACCGTATTATCGATGGATTATATGACTTTCCCCAACTGTCGGGATGGGCTATCTACACTGCCTGTACCGTTTCCAACGAACTCCAGAATCCAGCCGTTCGACCAGTTCCGAAGGCTGGTTCTCGCTTCGCAACCCGTCAACCCGTTCGAGTCGGCGCCGGATATCGCGGTCGAGTTCCTCGCGATGCTCCCAATAGTACGCGAGCGCCGAGTGGATCTGCCCGAGTGTCAGGTAAGGATGTTGGAAGTGCAACTCCTCGGGGCTCCATCCATACGCCTGCTGCTCGACAACCAGCTCCACGACCTTCATGGTCGTTCCAGCGATGCTCGGAACGTGATCCTCATTCATCACGATGTGTTCGTAGCATGTTTCCATAAGCACCTCAAAACACCTCACAAGCGTCAGGTACAAATCTATCAGAACAAGCTCACCGGCGCGAAGCAGAAGCGCTGTAGCGACGAGCAGCTTTCAGTAGCCTGCATGGGCTACTCTCGCATCCGGTGCAGTGTCTTGTTAGGCACTCCGTTACTCCCCAATGCGTTTATAGAATTGACACTCCACCTTTCGGTTCAGCGACAAGCAGCTTTCTAAAATGTACATAGAGTTCAGCAGAAGTTCCCTATCTCGGCTCGGATCGGAAATAGGTATCAAAGGAAATTTACCGCCATGAAAGAGATTATTTCTAATACAGCGAACCATTCGTAGAAGCCATAGTAGGAGAGGCTCTCTAGTATCGTACACTTGTGGCTCGGACCAAGAAAGCTTCCCCGCCTGTTGAAGTTGCTTGCGCGGCGGATTCTCTTTGATGTAGGTAACGGCCGCCTTTAGAGCTATCGATTCTAAGTTGTCGAACTGGTTGGCATGATCGGAAGCAAACTTATCCCAATTCGGTTGAGCACTGACAGTCAAATACTCATCACACCGTTTGAGAGCGTATTCGAATCTTGAGAAGAACACAAAGAAGTGCCACGCCAGGATCCTATCTTCACTTGCTGCAATTCGCTGTATTGCTTCAGGAACTGGGATACGCATATCAGCCCCCGTATTCAAAAGTACCTAACTGGCAATTGTGCCGCTGCACGCAGTATAATTCCCCTTGAAAGGAATTTATGTCGCAATGCCCGATACACCAACTCAGCAACGATCCTCTTGCTCACCGACTCATCCCCTCAACATATCCTGGGTAACGGGTCGCCGATGAGCATGTCTATCATCCGGGCGAGTTCCGGAGCTCCTACACTGCACCGCCGTGGAGAAATGTAGGGCTGCTGGCTCCAGCGCAATGTCAAGCGTCATCGAATTCCAGTTCTTGTTTGACTTTCCAATACCACTTTCCTTTATGAACAATCCTGGTGGCCTCGGGGTGCGTCAGCAACTTTCGCTTGGTCAGTCTCGACAAACGCTCCCAATCATCGTCAATGATGTAGATAGCATTCCCGTACTCGGGCTTTTCTAGAAACACCTTCAAAGTATGGGCAAAGGTGAAGACCATGTAACCCTCAAAGCCGTCACTCCCTAAGATGACTTCACTTGGGTCAAGTGAGTGCGCTTTGGTTATGCGGTCTCTCTCGTATCTGACGTGGGGGTTCAGTCGTTGCAGTCGTTCATAGTGCTGAAGAATGTTGTTAATGGACAACTCGCCCGGAGGAAGGATACGCTAGGTAACGCGCCTCGTGGGTAGGGCGGCCCCATGCTCGAAAGCGCGCTCAATTTTATCTCGAACTCTCTCGGCAAACCGCAGTTGTGGAATGGACTGTTCCAGAAATCTCAGGTCGCGCCGCAGCTTCTTAATACTCTTTTGGGTCGAGGATGAGTTTCTAAGTGCTGCGTTTAGTTCGGCTGCCTTCCGCTCGTGTCGATCAAGGAAAATCTCGAAGTATTCAGAGGGCGCAAACTCCTGGGACTTTGGAGGTTCGATCTTCCCGCGCAACATGATCCAAAGAGCTAGGAACTCTTCCTTCGAGCGAAGACGAGCGTCGAGACTGGACTCTGACAATTCCTTCAGAGAATCTTCAATAAACCAAAGAAGATGGCGAAAGTCCATCTTCTCGCACTCATCCCAGTAGAGTGGTCGCTCCATGGGTTCGGTCGGAGCCTTCTTCGACGGAGCATTTGAGGTTTTGCTAGAGTCGGAGCGAGTTGGTATTGAAGTATCTCCTCGCACCCAACTTATCAACGTAGGATCGAGTTCTTTTTGCCATTGGCCTTTACCGTAGATGATCCTAAGTTGCCCTTCCAGAAAGTCACGTCGCGCCTTTGCTTCTTCTCGGTAAATACCTCGTGGAGAGAGAATGACATCAGCGAGTTCGCCAAGCTCCTTGTATACGTAGTCTAGTACGGCAGCCTTGCTTGCACTCTTCTGAGGCATCTAACAGATTCTTGGCAACGGGTCGCCGACGAGTATATCTATCATGCGGGCGCCGCCGAACCTGGTGTGCATGAGGACCATCCTCTCCGGCTCCTCGCCCCGGTGGTCATCAGGAACCACTCCGGCCCCTCGTTTCTACCGCATACAGACCACGACGGGTACGGTACGACTCCGGTGTCATCTTCGGCCACGTACAGCCCAGGCTCCGGCAACCAGACGGATCGAGCCGTCAGGTTCAATGGGTAACCGTCTACGGATGAGCTCGCGTAACTCCACTCTATCCCCTTCGTCCAGCGACATCGCGTAACCTGGCGCGGGCCCCTGTCCGCCCAGGAAGGGCGACCAGTAATCTTCGAAGTCCTGGAAAACGGCCGGCACCTCGATGGCTCGCGTCTCGACACGCTCTAATCCCGCATCTCCGAAGAGCTTTCGTAGAGGCTCCGGCTTGCAGAGAGGAAAGCGCCTTCCCTCATCCAGTTCGGATGCTGATGGATCCAGCATCGCCGCAGCCTCCCAGAAGTGGCGTATCACCTGCATCCCGCCCGCGTAGTCCCAGACGTAGGAGGCGGTTACACCCCCCATATTTGTTACGCGCACCATCTCCGACAACGCCGTTGCGGGCTCCGGCACGAAGTTTAGAACGAGACCGGACACGACCACATCGAAATACCCCGACTCGTACGGCAGCGCCATCGCGTTCCCGACATCGAAGCGTGCGCGTCCGTCTTCTTCGTGTGCCCGCGCGTAAGCGGCGTACTCTTCTGATGGATCCACGCCCCGGACCTCCACCGGTGACGCCAGGCCGAGAATCGTCTGGCTGAGCGCCCCCGTGCCGCATCCTACGTCCAGCCATCGCAGGTACCGGGGCATCGCGAGCCAATCCAGGAACTGGTGCGCGACCAGCCGGCTCCATCGCCCCACGTAGGGTTCGTAGGCGTCTCCTCTCGCCCATTCGATCCCTTGTCCCGACCCGTTCAAACCGTGGATGTGCCGTTCATCATCGGAGAGCCCGGCCGGTCAACATATTCTCGGCAGCGGGTCGCCGACGAGCATATCTATCATGCGCGTACCGCCGAACCTGGTGTGCATGAGGACCATCCGCTCAGGCTCCTCACGCACCTCGCCGATGATCGAAGCGTCTTTGCCACCTTCGCCGTTTCGCAGCGCCTCCAGTGCAGCATCGGCGACTTCGGGGGCGACGATGGCGAGGAGTTTTCCTTCGTTGGCGACGTAGAGGGGGTCTATGCCCAGGATCTCACACGCCCCATGCACCACGTCCCGGATCGGGAGTCTATCTTCCCAAAGGACCACCCCATACCCCGAATCTCGCGCAAGCTCATTCAACACCGTCCCGACACCGCCGCGCGTGGGGTCTCGCATGAAACGCAGACCGGAGCCCGCAGTTTCCTTGAGTGCCTGTACTAGCGGCGTGAGATGCCGGGTGTCGGAGAGAACTTCGGCTTCGAGTTCGAGGTCTCCGCGTGCGATCAGGATGGCCGCACCATGATCCCCCAACGTCCCGGAACACAAGATCTTATCCCCTGAACGCACGGCAGCGGACGACAGATTCAACTCCGGGTCCGCGACCCCAACGCCGGTGGTGGTGATGTAAAGCCCATCGGCCTTGCCACGCTCGACGACCTTCGTGTCACCCGTCGCGATAGAGACCCCGGCGTTCCTGGCGGCGGCGGCCATCGCCTCGATTTCGTGCGTCAGCGCCTCCGTCGTCAGCCCCTCCTCGACGATGAGGGCGACCGAGAGCGCGAGCGGGGCAGCCCCGGAGACGGCCAGGTCGTTGACCGTCCCGTTGACCGCGAGTTCCCCGATGGACCCGCCGGGGAAGACCAGCGGGCGCACCACGTAAGAATCGGTCGAAAGAGCGAGTTTCATATCGCCGAACGGCAGCAACGCCGCGTCGGAGAGCGGCGCGAGCGCGGGGTTGTCGAAGGCCGGAAGCAAGAGTCCTTCTATTAATTTATGGGTCGCCTTGCCCCCGGCTCCGTGGCTCATGTCTATGCGCGAGGCAGTGAACTTCGGCGGTCTCCGGCGGTTTCGCTCCAGTTCCTCCAGGACGCGCTGTTCCCTGCCCTCGCTCACTTGCGGGCGCCGATCTCGACCTTCTCGAACGACTTGCGCCCGAAGTTGTAGTAAGCGGCGCACGCCCCCTCGGAGGAGACCATCAAAGCTCCGAGAGGCCGCTCCGGAGTACACGCCGTGCCGAAGACCTTGCACTCATGCGGCTTGAGCACGCCCTTGAGAACCTCGCCGCACTGGCAGGCTTTCGGGTCCGCGACGCGCACGCCCGGCGTGGAGTAGCGCAGTTCCGCGTCGAAGTCCGCGTAGGATCCGGACAGCTTCAATGCGGATTGGGCGATGAAGCCGAGGCCGCGCCACTCGAAGTACGGGCGAAGCTCGAAGACTTCAGACATCGCTTTGAGAGCCTGCAAATTCCCTTCCCAGAGGACGGCCCTGCCGTACTGGTTCTCGACCTCGCAGCGGCCTTCATCGAGCTGGCGCATGAGCATGAGGATCGACTGCATCAGGTCGAGC
>JACDGB010000423.1 GCA_013815485.1 Rubrobacter sp. | reverse complement strand
CAGCACCATGGACGGGAAGCCGGCCACCTTCGACGTGACCGTCACGGACAACACGCTCTCCAGCCCCGGCTCCACGCACCACATCACCGTCCAGGAAAACTTGAAGGGCGTCCACGCCTCAGGCAACCACCTGATCTACGAGTACACTACCGCGCCCAGGCTGAGGCTGGAGAGTCCCAAACCAGGCTCCAGGGTATCCTCGCCGGTGAAAAAGCTCCAGGCTTACGCGCGAGCCAGCGTCTCCAACAGCAAAAACGATCTGCATAAAGGGAACGTGAAGTTGTTCATCAACAACCACCGCGCGAACTTCGACTACTACAAATCTGGCGCAGTGGTCAGGAATAAGCCCCGCCTCCGCCGCGGCAAGAACAAGGTGCGGCTGGAAGTCTCCTTCGTAGGCAAGACCACGCAGAAGTCGTGGAGCTTCACCGCCAGATGATCCTCACCCCATCCGGCACGGATGAACAAGACGTGCCCGCGGAACGGCGGAATCTCAACCAGGTTCGGCTAAAGGATTCGCTACGTTCGTGGTTCGGGAGTCATCTTTCTTTCCCCCGACTCCCGAACAGGATAAGACGCGAAGTAATCAACCGGATTCCGTCTACCAGTCGTTGTCTCTGGCGTAGCCGAGTTTGATCAGGAGTTCTCCCGCGACTTCCTTGTAGACAGCCTTGTCCCGTTCGGTGAAGACGTTCTCCCAGTCGCCCGCGATGCCCTTGCGATACTTCTTGAAGTCCAGGCCGTAGTCCTCGCCGCCCCGCTCCCTCCCTGAGAGCGCCTCGAAGCTGGTCTCCTCGACGCACCGGCGCACGACCTCTTCGCCGGTATCGGCCCCGAGGTACCCGAAGAGCCTGCGGGCCTCCTCCACGGGGCGATCCAGCAGGTCTTCGTACTTGACCTCGGCGTAGCGGTCCCCGAGCAGGGCAGGGCCGTCCTCCACGGTCTGGCCCACCCGCTCCTTCCAGCGTTCGGCGAAAGACCCGAGCCGCTCCTCGGTGTATATGCCCCCGCCATCCACCTCCAGCGGCACCCGGCGCGTCCGGTAAAACTCGTCGCGCTTGGCCTGCTCCTCCGGCTGCAGCGGGTAGGAGCCCCCCTGGTCCTGCGCGCCCTTCCACATCTGATGCATCATGGAGACCGCCTGATCCCGCCCGTCCCTCACGATGTGGATGACTTTCGCGTCCGGGTTGGAGAGACTCGTCTCCCGGATAACGTCCGGGCTCTGCAGCGGCGTCTTGTCCCCGGCCATACGCTTGCCGGTCCTGTGCAACCTATCGCGGAGGAAGTGCTCGACAGCGAGGCCGGCCAGGCGGTTCAGGCGCTCGTCCGGGTCGGCATTTCTGGCCCAGACGGAACGCTCGATCCAGAACCGCAGGGCCTCGGAGTCCGTCACCGCAGCGTAGAGTGAACCGGGTGAACGGTTCGCGGTCCTCACCGTGTCCGTCTCAATCCGCTTCATCGTCTGCTCGGTCCACTCCTGCCCGAAGAACTTGCCCTCGCCCTTGCAAAGCACCTCCGGGTGGGCGTCGAGGAGCTTCATGAGCCATCCCGTCCCGGACTTGCCCATGCCCACCACGAAGAACACCGGCGCGCGATCTTCGCCGGATGCAATGTCGAGCCGCGCTTGAAGAGCAGAGATCTTCCGGGCCTTCTTCTCCAGCCGCCGACGGGCTTTCTCCAGCCGCTGGCGGGTTTTCTCCAGCCGCTCGCGCGATTGTCCCAACTGCTGCTCCAGCGCGGAGATCCGGCCTCTTGACAACCTGTCGCGGATGGCGTTCGCCCTGGAGCCGAGAAGCGTCTTCAAGCTCTGCCCGCTTCCGGCATTCTTTCCGTAGTTCGAGCCCGACATCCGGTGTCCTCCCGTTCGTTTCGATGCGCCAAGCACCGCAGCAGAATCCTGACACGGTTTTAGCATAACCTCACAGGAGTCCATACGCTGACAATGGTTCAGGCAGGGTAGAACTCTTCGAGCAGTGGGGCGGTGATCCGCTCCACGGTTCGCGCCTGCTCCGGGGTCAGGTCCTCGCGCCATCCCCCCGGCGTGGCCTTGCGATAGAACTTGTCCGGCCCCTTTTTTTCCTCGGGGATGTTCTCCCACGAATTTTCCTCGACGGCCCGGAGGACTTCTTCACCGGCGACGGACATCTTCAAGTCCGAGTAGATGCGCTTCATGGTCTCCAGGGTATCCGTCCGCAGTTCTTCGTAGTACACGAGCGTCTTCGGGCCTTCGTGGGATTCGTAGGCTTCCCTGGAACGGCTGATGTACTCCACGTAGCGTCTGGCGCGGGCCTCGACTACATCCTCGGGGCTATGCTGCTTCGAGGTCCCGCGCCGCTTGCTGGCCTCGGCGTACCATCCGCCCTCCAACGCCGCCCCGAGGCCGGAGGCGGCCACGTCGCGCGGGTCGCGGACCATGAAGATCACGCGGCTCTCCGGCAACGCTTGGGCCAGCAAGGGTGCCCCGTTGGAACCGTTTGGCTCCTTTATAACCAGGTATCCGCCGTCCACCATGCGCCCGAACTTCGCCCTGGCGGCGGTGAGGATGAAGGCGCGGATGGTCTTGGAACGCCCCTCCTCCGGGCCGCCGAGGATGCCGTGGCGT
>JACDGB010000084.1 GCA_013815485.1 Rubrobacter sp. | reverse complement strand
GCGGTGGAGAGAGATACATGTGGTGATCAACCCTGCGGCCAACAAGGGCCGGGCGGCTGCGCGTCGCGTGGAGATCTCACGTTCCCTGGCGGGACGTGGCGGTGAGACCGCGTGGCACGTCACGGAGGGTACGGGGCATGCTGGACGGATAGCCTCCGGTGTTCCCGAGGACGCGCTGGTGGTTGCTGTGGGGGGTGACGGCACGGTACACGAGATCGCGGCGGCCTGCGCCGGGACCGGGCGAACTATGGGCGTTCTGCCGGTGGGCAGCGGCAACGATTACGTCAAGGCTCTGGGAATAGGGATCCGTCTGCAGCGCGCGCTGGAGGTGCTCGGCGCCGGCAGGGTGCGCGTCGTGGACGTGGGAGAGGTCAACGGGATCCGGTTCAACAACGGGCTTGGCATTGGCTTCGACGCCGAAGTCGCGGCGGGAGTGGCTGAAGCACCGAAGTATCTCGGGGGGTTCGGGGGATACATGTGGTCTGTGTGGCGTTTGCTCCGTGGCTTCGAGTGTCACGAGGCCGCTTTGAAGCTGGATGGACGGAAGGTCGTGAATACGAAGACTATCCTGGTCGCGGCGGCGCTTGGGACGACTTATGGGGCGAGGTTCAGGCTCGCGCCCGAGGCGCGGTTAGACGATGGGCTGTTCGATGTGATCTGGTCCGACGAAGTCAACCGGGCCGAGGTTTTGCGGCTGATACCGGCGGCGCTGAATGGAACGCTGCTCCAGCGCCCGAAGGTCCATCTGGCGCGGGCTCGGGAGGTCGAGGTGCAGTTGGCCGAGGAGGCCTCGGCCCACGTAGACGGGGAGATGCTCGCTCCCACTCGCGCTTTTCATGCACGGGTGCTGCCCGGCGCATTGCGCGTCGTGGCACCGTAACCTGCGTGGGATGGGAAGTGTCCAATACGAGAAAGCTCCATTTTGGGGCGGAGATGGTTCCGGCAGAGAATACCGTCGGAGGCTGCGTCATATGTTAAAAACGGTCAGGCATGAGCAGGGTCGAAGAAGTATTGTGAGCATAAGGTTGGCGAGCGTATGAGAGCATTTGTGTTTCCGGGACAGGGTGGCGGCGTGGCGGAGCCGGCGGCGGAGATGCTGCCGGGGATACGGCGCATCGTCGGCGAGAGGATACCGGACCAGGTGAAGTTCTTCGCCAACGCGGCCAGGGATGCGGACGAGAGCCGGGAGTTGGAGGTGAGGCCAGACGTCGTGGCCGGACACTCTTTAGGCGAGTACGGAGCGGCCTACGCAGCCGGTTGCTTCGACTTTGAGACCGGCCTGTGGCTTGTGGCGCAAAGGGACCGATTTTTGGCCGAGGCGGCGGAGAGGATCCCGGGCGGCATGATCGCCATCCTGCGCGCCCGCCCCGAAGAGGTGGAAGAGGCGCTCGGGGAGTCCGAGGGGTCGGTGATCGCCAACTACAACTCGCCGCGCCAGACGGTCGTCTCCGGGCTGCGGGACGTTCTGGGTGATGCGGTCTCCAGGGTCAGGGGACGCAAGATACCCTTGAAGGTGCCGTTCGCGGCCCACTCTCCCTACGTGGCGGCGGCCGGCGAGAAGATGCGCGAGGTGCTCGACAGCGTGGAGTTCCATGTGCCTGAGGTCCCCATCGTGAGCGCGGTAGACGGGGCAGTACACACGAGCGCCGAAGCCGTCAGGGAGGCGCTCAAGCAGCAGATGGAAGCCCCCGTCCGCTGGGTCAAGGTCGTGGAGACGCTAGCGCGGATGCGGGTGGAAGAGTGGATCGAACTCGGTGGTGGCAGCGTCCTTACCCGGATGCTCAGAGACTTCGAACTTCCCTCCCTGAGCGGCATCCCCTTCGAAGAACTGCGTACCCGCCTCTCACAGCAAGCCCAAAACCTCCTGCCCGGCAACAACGGCGGCGATGAGAACGGAGAATAGGTTTCAGGAGCGTGCAACGACCTGGCTGATCCCGATTCCGCATGACGCCTGAAGCTTTTTCGTGAACGTCTTCTTCGATGTGCAAGGAACACTCGTATCCGGCGGACGGCCACGCCCTCACGCCCGCGAGGTGTTCCGAGAACTCGTGGAGATGGGGCATCACGTCTACCTGCGGTCGAGCGCGGGGAGCGCATACGCGGCCAGCGCGGCCCGGCTGCTGAGCGTCGAAGACCTCGCCTTCGGGTATTTCAGCAAGTCCACCCCGCCTCCCGTCTCCGTGGACTTCGTAGTGGACGACCAGCCGGATTTCGCCGAGTTCCACGGCGGATACGCCATCCCGCCCTTCGACGGTGACCCGGACGACGAAAAACTGTGGAAGGTAGTCGAAAGGCTCCGCAGGTAATCGCCGTCATCCGTTCGAACAACGGAAAGGGCCGGAGCATGACGCCCCGGCCCGAAACCTGATCGCTGACGATACCCTCTGTCTATCGTCTTGCTTCGGCCTCCGCCTCGACTTTGGCCTCTTGCTTGAAGGACTCGCCGGCGCTGATCGCCACTACCTCGTCCTCGATGGAGGAGATAGTACCCTCCATGCTCGACCACACGCCGATGGAGAAGCCCTCATCCACGGGCTCGCCGAGCTTCTGCTCGTACTCGACCGAATCGCCCTCGGAGACAAGCGGCGTAGCGGGCTTGAGGAAGCGTCCGCCGAGCGGCAGGTTCACGCCTGAAACCTTGCCGACCAGCGACTCGACCTGCTCGGGCTGCCTGGTCTTGATCCCGGCGTACTCCTTGCTCGCCACGCCCTTCGGGATGACGAGGAAACCGTTCGTCGTGCGCCGCACGAAGGCGTCTTCACCCTCGCCCAGCGATTCGATCCCCATCTCGTTCAGATAAGGTCCGCCGTCAATCACGGAGAGCTTGCCTGCCTCGGCCTCCACGTCCACGCCGGCGAGAGAGAGGATCTCCGTTGCCGACGCCCCGAGCGGAACCTCGTAAAGATGGAGCGGTAGATCCGGGCCAAACACCTGCAAATACTTGGTCGTGACCGGCTTGCCGAAGAAGAGCGCGTTGTACATGTTCAAAAGCGTCTCGGAGTTGTTGACGAGGTGTCCCGCGTCGAGCGGAAGACCGGGGCGCTTGTTGCCGTCGGGCAGTTCGATGCGGCGCGGAACCCACTGCTCTTTGTCCTCGTAGAAGATGTTCTTGATGAGCGTCTTCTCCTCGCCCATCGAGTACTTGTCCGCTACGTGGACGACTTCGTAGAGCCCGTCGGCGTTCTCGTCGTAGCGCTTGAACCACTCCTCATCCTTGAAGTGGACGCCCATGATGACCTTCTCGATCCCGAAGACCGCCTTGAGCACGTCGTAAAGCACGAGGAACTCGTCGAAGTATTCCCGGTGGACCATCTTATCCGCCCAGTATCCTGGCTCCGACTCGGTGCAGTTCACGATCAAGCGCGGCTGCGGGTTCTTGTACTTGAAGTACGTCGGAAAACCACCGCCACCAGCGCCCACGATGCCAGCCTGGCGCATGATCTCGACGGCATCCTCCCGGCTTAACGCCTTTACCTCTTCAAGGCTACGCTTCTTCAATTCGGCCACAACTCTTGCCCTCCGTATGCTCTACTTCAGATGCTTGCGGTTACAAACTCCGTTTAGCCTGTTACAGCTAGTATAGCGTTCGGAACTTTGCCTGACCAGTGTGATCGGTCACGAACATGGCCTTCGTGTTTGCTAAACTTCCAACCGAAATGAAACTCTCCCGACGCCAGTGCAACATACTCCTCATCATGGGCATCGTCATGCTGTTTTTCTGGATAACGCGCTCCTATACGTGGTACTCGAACGACCTTCAAGGCAACCCATACCTGGCCCTTTTGCACCTGCCGATAATCGTGATCTCACTCTCCATCGGCGCATACCTGACTTATCTCGGCGTCAAGGGACGCAGACAATAAGAGCTTTTCAGCCTGTCAGCGTTTGCCGCCCGAAGCTTCGCTGACTAGATATCTCACCGCTGCGGCGGATAGCGGAACTCTCGCATCTCCTCTGGCAAATCGGCTGTGGAGTAGTTGGGGACGGCGCGGCGCAGGAAGGCGAGGGATTTGCCCCCTTCCTGGGCGCGGGCATGATGGACCATTCCATCCACCAGTTTCGGCAGGTCCGTGCCGTCCGAAGGTTCCGTACTCTCAGAGGTTAGTTGGAAGACCATTGGGTGTCCGGTCGGGGCCTGCTGCTCGCTTGCTTCGACGAGCTCCTCTTCGAGTTTCTCGCCAGGACGGAGGCCGACGAACTTCACCTGCACATTGGGTGCGCCCATGATCTCGATCATCTTCCGCGCCAGGTCGGTGATGGAGACGGGACGGCCCATCTCCAGGACGTAGGTTCCGTAGCCCTCGGCCATCGCCCCGGCTTGCAAGATGAGCGAGACTGCTTCGGGGATGGTCATGAAGTAGCGGATCATGTCAGGGTGCGTGACCGTGACCGGGCCGCCGGCCTCTATCTGCTGGCGGAAGGTGGGCACGACCGAACCGCGGCTCCCGAGCACGTTCCCGAACCTGACCGACGCATAGACCGTCTCCGGGTACTCGGAGGCGAGATCTCGAACGAGCATCTCCGCGAGCCGCTTGGTCGCGCCCATGACGTTGGCCGGGTTCACAGCCTTGTCCGTGGAGACGTTGATGAACTTCTCCACGCCGTAGGCTCCGGCGTTGCGAGCGATGTTCAGGGTGCCGAACACGTTGTTGGTTATGCACTCGGTCGCCTGTAGCTCCATCATGGGGACGTGCTTGTAGGCGGCGGCGTGGAAGACGATGTGGGGCCGGAAGCTCTCGAAGGCGAAGCTCACCCGCTCGGGCTGCGTCACGTCTCCGACGAACACCTCCGCGTCATGGAACTCCTCGCGCCGCAGTTCCTGGCTCAGGTAGTACAGTCCGCTCTCGTCGCGGTCGAGCAGCACGAGCCGGGCCGGGCCGAGACGTGAGATTTGGCGACTAAGCTCCTTGCCGATGCTCCCGCTCGCCCCGGTGACGAGCACCCGTTTGCCGTTGATGTATTCGGAGAGCGCGCCGAGATCTATGTCCACCGGCTCGCGGCCGAGGAGGTCTTCGATCTGGAGTTCCCGCAGCTTGAAGGCGCCCTGCTCCAGCACCTCGCCGAGGTCCGGCATCACCTTCACCTCGACCCCGCCAGACGTGCAGGTGCGCCAGATCAAATCCACCTGCTCCCGGTCGATATCTTGCGATGCGATGATGACCTGATCCACGCCGTATCGAGTGATGGCCCCTTCGAGGTCCTCGATCACCCCGGCCACGGGCACGCCTTCGATGTGCTTGCCGACATCCACCGGAGACTCGCTCACGAAGCCGACGACCTGCGTGTTCATCGAGGCGGTTCGCCAGATGTGCCCGGCCAACGCCACCCCCGGCCTCCTGGTCCCCACGATGATCGTCCGCGTCTGCCGCCCAACCTCCCTCAAGGAAAGCTCGTAGAACACCCGAGGATACAACCGCACGGCAACGAGCTGGACGTAGGCTAATAAAGAACCGATCAGGGGCACAGACAACGGAAGCGGGTTGAAGTTCAAGACGCTGAGGCCGTCCGCCCCCACCACGAAATCCACGATAAACAGCGTCCCCGCGGCTATGGAGGTCGCGCTCGCCACCCGGATGCCCTGGTAGATACCGGTGTATCGCAAGATGCTCTCGTAGACCCCGCTCCAGCGAAGCAACACCACGAACACCAGCGCTGAGAAAGCCGCCGACGGCCAGAACGTGATCCAGAACTCAGACTTCACGTCGCCGTTTGTCCGCACCAGCAAAGCAACGGCGAACGACTCCATGACGATGACCGCGTCCACGAGCATGGCCGCCCATCGCCGCAGCGTGGGCGGCGAATGCCGGAATACTCCCTGCATCCGGCCCGCCATCCTAGCTACTCTCTCCCTCAAAGACATGCCAGTATTCTAATTTCATTCGTCCCATTTATCCAGAAACACCGCCGCAACCCCAATTCTCTCCACCTTTTGTTACGAAAATGTGTCCAATATTGGGGTTTTTTAACATGGATGAAGCACAAGCGCCTGGAAGTTACGTTTATAATGGCCGGGTTGCAATCAGTGAAACGGTCTGACGGGAAGGATTATGGAGAACAGGCTCCCGCACAACGAGCGCAGTGGGCAAGTCCCTGGCCGGGATGAGTTGGCGCGGATCTCCCGTGAGCTAGAGGAAGTAGCGGCGGCGGAGATCTTGGACTGGGCCTCCGAGACCTATGGGGATGGCCTGACGCTCTCGGTGTCCTTCGGTGGCGCTGAGGGAATGGTTTTGCTCGACATGGTCTGGCGCCGCGGCGTGAACTGCCACGTCTTCACCCTCGACACCGGGTTTTTGTTCGGGGAGACCGTGAAGTTCCGCGAAGAGGTCGTGGCACGCTACGGCATGGAGATAGAAGTCATGCGGCCTGGGTTGAGCGTCGCGGATCAGGCGCGGCAGTTCGGGGACGCGCTGTACGACAAGAACCCGGACCTCTGCTGCTACATCCGCAAGGTCGAGCCGCAGCGGCGGGCGCTGGCGGGATACGGAGCCTGGATCTCAGGCATCCGGCGCGGCCAGACCGAGCAGCGCGCGGGCACGCCCATCGCCGGTTGGGAGGAGGACTTCGGCGTCGCCAAGATAGCACCGCTGGCCCGATGGACCTCCGAGCAAGTCCAGGAATACGTGGATAGATACGAAGTCCCCCTGAATCCATTGCGGGGTCAAGGCTACAAAAGCATCGGCTGCGAACCCTGCACCCGCAAGGTCGCGGCGGGAGAAGACGCCCGCGCCGGCCGCTGGTCCGGCCAGGAAAAGACCGAGTGCGGACTTCACTCCCGTAGCACATGGCTCACCCGCCTCCCCGCCGAGAAGACGCGCCTCCTCGAATTGGAGGAAGACGAGAAGTAAAAGCGTCGCGCGATGAGCTTTCAGCCATCAGCTTTTAGCAGAGACAAAAGATCAGCTCGAAGCCGGAGGCTACAAGAGCGGGTTTTCCTTCCGCGAGGTTGGATCTCCTCGATTCGCTCCATGACGAGCTTTCACCTGGATTCCGCATGGTCCTCAACGTTCTTGCTCTTCGGATCTTATCCGCGGGAGCAGTGCTATCGTCGCGCAGCACGCCAGAAGCAGGAGGATGCCGGGGATATCGTACCCGCGCGCCAGAAGGACGGCGGATACACCCGAGACCACGGCGAGACCGCAATAGAGGATGCTCACTTGCCGGTGGAACGT
>JACDGB010000422.1 GCA_013815485.1 Rubrobacter sp. | reverse complement strand
AAGTAGAAGAGCTCGCCTTCTATGAGCGTCGCGCCCGCCCCGGTAGCCATCATCAGGTACGAGAAGGCCGCCACCCCGGTGATGATCGCGGTGATGACGTGGAAGATGCGGCCACCTTGCGTCGTCTGGACGCCGAGCATTATGAAGTACGCCGTTGCCAGTACGAAGCCTATAACGCCTAGCCAAAGTAGAAAAGTTTCCAAAGAACTCCCCTTTCTCTCGATCTGATCATTTGAATTCTAAGCACAGCCAGCATCCGCTATAGTGAAAGCGGCTACCGCAGGCGAGTTTCCGGCGGGCGGGTTTCCGGCGGGCGGGTTTCGGAGCGTCGTCCTTGCGCCCTATCGCGGATGTCCTCCAGGTCCAATTCGCCATCCAGGAACTTTCCGATGAAGTAGCCCAGGACTGCGAAGATCACCACGAAAGCCGTTGCTCCGGGGCCTATAAGGGCGATCAAGAAGACCACGAGGCCGCCGATCAGAGCCCCCCACTGCTTGTTGGTCCAGGTGGTCACTCTCTCCTCCATTTCGTTAGGACGCGATTCTTCGGACGGTGACTTCCACGTTCTTGACGGGAATATTCTGACTCTCCAACGACTTCCTGATGTTCTCCCTGACGCGGGTCGCAAGCTCCGTGTAGTTGCTCGAAGACGGTGCTGTTATGCCGCAGACGATCTCATACGCGGGCCGTCCCCGCGAGAGAGAGACCGACGAAGACCCAGCCCCCATCTCTCGCGCCGCGCCCTCGCTCAGAGCCTTGACGGCGCTCGCTGTGATCAAAGTCTCCGCGCCGGGCGAGTCGTCCACGACGGTGTTCCTGGAGGGCCCGCGTCTGGGGTTGAGCTCCCGGAAGAGCAGGAGCAGCGCAACCAAAGCAACCAGAACCCCAATTATCGCGGCGATGATGAGGGCCTGCGAACTCAGGTTCGCCACCGAGAGGCCGCCAAGGAAATCCACGGCCACGTTGTATCCAGTGTACTGGTCCACTAGCTGAGCGGGGATCACGCCGAAATGCACTAGCAGCAGGAGTACCGGCACGGCCAAGAGCAGTAGTGAGATCAGGATCATCACTATGCGGTTGAGCGCGTTCATTGCACCCTCGTTTTGGTCTGGCGGGGGTCGGACTCAACCAGCTTGAGCTTGAGCCTGCCGAGCGGCACTCCGGTGCGCGCCAGATGTTGTTGCACCCGCTCGCGAAGGTCAGACTTTATGGCCTTCTTGTCCTGCCCGCGCCGCACGTCAGCCCGCAGTTTTACTTTGGCGCCGGGCCTGCGCTTGGCCGCGACCGTCGTTGTAGAACCAAGCACGTTCGGGGTCTCTTCGGCGGCCGAACTCACCTCGTCTTTGACGATGTCGCGCACGACGTAGGTTCCGCGCTGCATTCGCACGCGGCGCGGCCTCCGGGGCTTGAACTCCATGAAGAGCAGTATGAGACCGAGCAGCGCGACCGCGGCCAGAATAGCTATCGTCAGGGCCGGAAGGTTCCCGTCCTCCACGTCCGAGACGAAACCTTCGACGCCGCTCGTGAAGCCGTTCAATGCAGAGGAGAGGTTCGAAAGCTGATACCCGAACAACTCGAAGCTGTAGACGACCGTGTACGCGCCGAGGGCTATGAGGCCAACGAGCAGCAAGATCACGACTATCCGGTTAAAGACCCTCATCTGCCACCTCTAAGTCCTCCACCACCACGAGCGTCCGGCGTCCGCCGGATTCCGTGGCGACGCGATCCCTGATGAGTTGCGCCAGATCCGGAATCGGGCGCATCAGCGGGTAGGTGGCTACTATGTGGATCTCCAGTTCGTCTGGTTTCACGACGACGCCGGTGAACTTCTCGGTGCCCTCGTAGGTGGCGGCCTCGGCGTACCGACCGGTACCCAGAGAATGCACCCCTTCGGTGGCGAGGACCGCTTCGCCGGCGGCCCTCGCTATTTGTAGTATCCCGTTTGTCAAGATCTCCGGAGCCCTTACCGGGACTCGCTGCCTTGCTGTTGCTCCAACTGCTGCTGATCATCTTCCGGGAAGTAGACGTTGGAGACGGTTATGTTCACCTCGGTCACCCGCAGCCCGACCAGGCTCTCTACCCGGTTGACCACGTTGCGGCGCACGGCCTCGGTAAGCTGGGGGATGGACTTGCCGTACTCGGCGGTGAGCGTCAGGTCAAGCGCCGCCTCCTCCTCGCCGACCTCGACGGAGACGCCCGCGGTCTGGCTGCCGCCGCCTCCCCCGGTGATGGAGCTAAGTACGCCGCCCACGGTCTGCGAGGCGCCGCCGCCCATCCTTATTCCCTCGACCTCCTGGGCCGCGATGCCAGCGACCTTCGAGACCACCGTATCCTGGATGGTGGTGTTGCCGCGCTCGGTCTGCAGTGGGCTGCTTCCGCTGCCGCTGCTCCTCTGCTGTGTCCGCTCTTCGCTCATTGATCTCCTCTCCTTGAAGTCTCTACTACCAATTCAGACTACGAACCTCTACGAAACGTTACATCATGCCAACCGGCGGGTTATCAGCCGGTAGACGACCAGCAAGACAATTGCGCCCACGGTGGCCGTGAAGATGGACCCGAGGCTTATCTCTCCCGTGCTTCCAGAGAAACCGAGGAGGCCGAGAACCCA
>JACDGB010000421.1 GCA_013815485.1 Rubrobacter sp. | reverse complement strand
GTACGGATACGCACCAACGCGGGCCGCGACTCCCTGATGAACCCCGCCGTTCGCCAGTTCTTCGATCTTCGGGCGAGGGACTTTCCTGACAGGCACGCCACGTTCAGCCGATACCTGGCGAACTTCTTTGTTGTCCGTGGAATCGAGGACCTCGAACACTTCGCGCCGGGCGGCGCGCAGGGCTTCTATCACCGGACGGACGCCGTAGACGATCTCGGTCATGGGCTCAGAGGCGGTTCAGGATCGGGCCTTCCGGCGTGTCTTCCACCGTCCATCCCCCGGCTCCAAGCTCGTCTCGCAGTCTATCCGCGACCGGCCAGTCCTTCTCGCGCCGCGCCCGTTCCCGCTCCGCGACCCGGCTCAAGATCTCACCATCTGGCTCACCTTCGTACCGAATGCGGACACCGTCCACCTCGGCGGCTATCTCCTCGGATAGCTCGAAACCAAAGATGGTCAGGAGGCCCCCCATCGCATCTCTGAGAGAAGCGAACTCACCAGCGGCATCGGGGAGGGCTGAGATCTCACGCCCAGCCCGGCGGGCTACATCGAAGATGGCGGCTATTGCCTCCGGCGTATCGAAATCATGGTCCATCGCCACCTCGACGTTCTCGCGCAGGCGGGCAGCGAGTTCATCGGACAGGTCGGAGGACGCCTTCGAACCGGAGATCTGACGGTACAGGCGGAGCAGGCGCTCGAAGGAACGCCGCTTCTCTTCGAGGATCTCACCCGAATAATCTATGGGCTGGGAGTAGTGGCTCTGCAAGAACCACATGCGGACGGCGTTCCTGCCGTGTAGCTCAACGGCTTCTTTCGCGTCCAGGATGTTGCCGACGCTCTTGGACATCTTGTCCCCGATGAAGTTGACCATGCCGTGATGGGCCCAAGCCCGGACGAAGGTACGGTCGGGGTGCGCGCCGGCGCTCTGGGCTAGCTCGTTCTCGTGGTGCGGGAAGAGAAGGTCCACGCCACCGCCGTGAATATCCGCGCCACCGGGCAGATGCTTCTCCACCATCGCCGAGCACTCGATGTGCCACCCCGGACGCCCTGGCCCCCACGGACTCTCCCACGCAGGCTCTCCGGGCTTGGACGCCTTCCACAACGCGAAGTCCAACGCACTCCTCTTGTATCCGGTCTGACCCTTCTCCGTCTCGCGCATGTCATCGGCGCGCTGGCGGGAGAGCCGACCATATTCCGGGTAACTCTCCACCGAGTAGTACACGTCTCCATTGCCGGGGGCGTAGGCGTGGCCGTCTTCGATGAGGGTTTCTATCAGCGAGATCATCTCGGGGACATGCTCCGTGGCGCGCGGCTCGATATCCGGCAGACCGACGCCCATCAGTTCCAGCCGCTCGTGGAAGGACTCCGTGTAACGACTGACGATCTCATCCCAGGAGACGCCCTCCTCGTTGGCTTTGGCGATGATCTTGTCCTCCACGTCCGTCACGTTCTGGACGAACGTCACCTCGTAACCCCGACTCCTCAGGTAGCGCACGACCACGTCCCAGAACAGCGGCGCCCGGACGTTGCCTATGTGAATATGGTTGTAGACGGTCGGGCCGCAAACGTAGAGGCCGACCCCGCCGTCGCCCCCAACCTCAACCCGCTCTCCACTCAGGGTATCTCGCACCTTCACGCTCATGCCTTAAGGATAGCCTCTCTCGCCCGCTCTATCCGCCCCCGCGCCTCCTCCGGCCCGAGCACCGCGAAGAGGAACGCCATCTCCGGCCCTCTGTTCTTCCCCGTGAGCGCAAGCCTCAAAGGATGCAGGAGGTCCCGTGTCTTCACCCCGCGCTCCTTCGCCCACGCCCGCAACTCCGCGATGAAGTCCCGTGCTTCTTCCAGGCCGTCCAGTTCCTGCCCTTCGAGGGCTTCGGCGACGTGTCCCAATACCTCCGCGCTCGACCCAGGCATTTCTTCCGCGAAAGCCTCCAGGTCCACCGGGCCGATGAGGTTCCGGAGTAGCCGCGGCGCGTCGGAGAGAACGCGCAAGTCTTCCCGCATGGCTTCGACCGTCACGAGTTCCCTTCCGACCGGCAACGGCTCGTCGAGGAAAGGTTCGACGCGGCGGCGAAGGTCCTGCGCCGGAAGGCGTCGGATGTGATGCGCGTTCGTGGCGAGGAGACGGTCGGGATCAAAGGTCGCGGGGCTCGCGCCCAGGCGCGATGGGTCCCACTGCCGGGTAAGCTCATTCAGGTTCTCGAACTCTTCCTTGCCTTCTGGATGGTTCCAGCCGAGGAGCGCCAGGTAATTGACGAGTGCCTCGGGCAGATATCCTTCACTCCGGTAGTCCGCCACGCTCGCTGCGCCGTGGCGTTTGGAGAGCTTCTTGCCGTCTGGACCCAGAATCAGGCCGAGGTGCAGAAAGGTCGGCTCATTCGCCCCCAACGACCGGTACAGAAGCGCCTGCCGGGCGGTATTGGAGAGGTGCTCCTCGCCCCGGATGACGTGGGTAATGCCCATGTCCGAGTCGTCCACGACCGCCGCGAAGTTGTACGAGGGAGTGCCGTCGGACTTGAGGATCACGAAGTCCTCCACCCTGGAGAATGAGACTTCGCCACGCAGCCCATCCCGAACGCTCCCGCTCCGCTCCGCCGGACGGAAGTACATCGCGCTC
>JACDGB010000420.1 GCA_013815485.1 Rubrobacter sp. | reverse complement strand
CACAGGTAGTAGGTGGCGGTTATGGTATCTTCCATCTCGTCCTCCCGATCCAGAGAAGGTTTTAGGCGGCCTTCGGATCGGGAGGATATTGCTTAGCGGGATAGGGGGCAACTTGGGTTAAGAAGCGTCGCCTTTGAATGGGCAGTGGGTTGTGTGATCGCTCTCCTCCAGGAGATCGTGGCGGATGTCCTCTATCGGGAAGTAATAGACGGGCAGATGTCCCGTCTCGTGCAGCATCTTCACCCTCCGGCTGTCCACCACGGTTTCGCCGCCGAAGACGGCCCTCACCCTTTTGGGGGAGTCCTCGAAATACAGGGTGTGGGCCTGAAGGACGCTGGTATCGAAGTTGAAATCGCCGGTGCTTTTCGGGCCGAACGGTCCTTTGCCAAGCGCCAGTGCCATCTCGCTCCTTTCGTCGTTTTCCTGGACGAATCTCAGGTTTAGCGGTCGTTATCCGAATGGTCTTCGTCGTCTTTCCTGTTTCGGTTGCCTCCATCCTCTCCGGTTCGACGCGGCAGGTAGACGAGAAACAACCATAGCAGGATGATCACCGCTCCAATGCCAGCGGCCACCGCGAGCTGCCAGACCTCCGCGCTCAACGGACCTCTCCCGAAAGTTCCAGACGGTGAATGGCGAGCATGACAGCCGCAACGCCGCTGGAACTGAAGATCTCGCCCGAGAAGACCATGCCCGTCAGTTGACCAACCGGGACCGTCGCCACCTCGACCCGCTCGTGCTCGTCGAGGTCAGGCGAGGTAGTCTTCTCGACGCCGCGCGCCAGAAACAGGTGCGCCCAGTTGTCCTTGAGGCTCGGCGAGGAGGCCAGCGCGGTCAAGGATTCCCACTCTCCACCCCCGAAGCCGGTCTCCTCCGCAAGCTCCCGCCGGGCAGCCGCCTCCGGATCCTCGCCCCGCTCCACGAGACCCGCCGGCAGGCCCAATTCCATCCGTCCCAGCGGTGGCCGGTACTGGCGTACGAGGACTACCTCGCCGGAAGCCGTGAGCGGGAAGATTATGGCGGCGTCCGGGCGTTCGACGACGTAGTACGGGTCCTTGACGGCGCCGTCAGGGAGACGGTATCCGTCGGAGCGGAGGGCGAAATACGGCGTCTCCATGAGCTTCTTCGAGGAGATCCTCTGCCACGAACCGTCCTCAGCCAACCCCGGCCTCGTCGTTCGTGTCGGCGGGTTCGCCGCCGGAGAGTATCTTCGGCAGGTCGCGGGTGAAGGCGCTGCGGGCCATGACTTTATCGCAGCCGGCCTCCCGCGCCGCGACCGCCAGGTCTTTCTGGACGTGCGAGAGGAAGCCGACCGTCGGGATGTCCTTCGTGGCGGCATCGGACTCGACCATCCTCAGAAGGCTCAACGGCTCGAAGCGGGCCGAGTTGAGGTCGAGGACGAGGAGATCCGGTGGAGATTCACGGAGCGCCGTCAGAAGTTTCTCCGGGCTTCGGGGGAACTTCGCCTCGACGCCGAGCTGGGCGGCAGTCTCCGAGACTTTGCTCTTGAAGAGCAGATCCTCCACGGCCGCAATGACTCTGCGTGTCACAGGCTCCTCCAGGTAATTCGGGGACATCGCACACATTCTAAACCCGCATGGCGCGGTATCCTATGAAAGTGAAAAAGCGATTTTCTGGATTGGTCTCCGGTCTGCGGCGCATCCGGGAGACATTATCGAACTTTACCCCGTTCCTGGCGCCGCGCTGGCGCGGGCTCCTGCTCGCGCTCGCGGTGCTGCTCGTGGAGACGGTGACGAGCCTCGCCCAGCCCTGGCCGCTCGCCCTGACCATTGACTACGTGCTGAGTGACAATAAGAGTCTGCCGGAATGGGTGCCTGGCCTTCTGAAAGACGAGGCTTTGTTCCTCGCTGGGATAGCGTTTTTGATCGTGCTCATCTTCACCATTACCCGCATTGTGGCGTCGTTCCGGCGGTATTTGTTGCAGAAACTCGGACAGCAGACCGTCTTCGACATGCGCGAGGCTCTGTATGCGAAGGTTCACGCGCTCGGCCTCGACTACCACGGCGGAAAGCGCACCGGCGACACCATAACACGGGTCACGAGCGACGTGAAGGAAGTTCGGAGCCTGCTGGTGGATTCCGTGGTCGAGGTGTTTTCGTCCGCTTTGATCCTGATCGGGATGCTCGTCGTGATGATCTGGCTGAACTGGCAACTCACCCTGCTCGCGCTGCTCACCGTCCCGTTCCTGTTCATAGCCGTCAGGCGTTACAGGCGGTCCTTGATCGAAAGGATGCGCGTCGTGCGCGCCCGCGAGGGAGCCATCGCCTCCGTGGTGCAGGAAGCCATAACCGGCATCCGCGCCGTGAAGATCTTCGGCCGCGAGGAAGACGAGATGGAGCGATTCCGCACCGAGAGCCGCGAATCCCTCGACGCCAGCGTTGACTCCTCCCTGATCGAAGCCAAGTTCAGCACCGTCCTCGGCGTGGTCGGCGGCCTCGGAACGGCGCTCGTCACGTACTTCGGGGCGCGACAGGTGATCTCCGGTGCCCTCTCCGTCGGGGATCTGACGGTGTTCGTGGCTTACTTGAGCCTGTTCCTGTCACCTTTGTGGGCGTTGTCGCGGCAGGCGAACCAGATCGGCAAGTCACTCGTCTCG
>JACDGB010000419.1 GCA_013815485.1 Rubrobacter sp. | reverse complement strand
CGAGCCCAGCCGGCACTTCATAGGCTGACGAAACCAGGCATAGCTGTGCTAAAAAAGGGCGATGCGCCGAACAACCATCGTAGCCGTCTGTCTGATCTCCGGTCTCGTGGTCCTCGCCATCGCCCTGTTCGCCCTCGCCCGCACGGAACCCCGGCCCGCGCAGTCCCCCGATCCAGAGACATCTTCCGCGCTGCGCGAGGCGGTCTCCCCGGAGGGCATCATGGAGCACGAACGCCGGTTCCAGGCCATCGCGGACGACAACAGCACCAACCGCGCCGCCGGCACGCCCGGCTACGATGCCTCCGCGAATTACGTCGCGGAGAGGCTTAGAAAGGCGGGGTACCGGGTCACCATCCAGGAGTTCGAGTTACCGGTCTTTCAGGAGACCGAGCCCGCCCGACTGCAACTCGGAGGCCCGGACGCCCGCGACTACACGCGAGGCTCGGACTTCGCCGTAATGGAATACTCGGGCACGGGATGGGTGAAGGCGAAAATCACGCCGGTGGATGCGGTTGGCGAAGACATGGGCTCCAGCGGCTGCGAGGCGGATGACTTCGCCGGGTTTGCGGAAGGTGGCGTGACCTTGTTGCGGCGGGGCGCGTGTACCTTCGAGCAGAAGGCCCGGAACGCCGAGGCGGCGGGGGCTTCGGCGGCTGTGATCTTCGACGGCAGGCCATCGGGGACGGAGACGCTCGCCGCGACGCTAGGGTCTCCCGGCGCGAGAATCCCCGTAATCGGGACGAGCTTCAGCGTCGGGGATGCGTTGCTCAGGGAAGCTGAAGATGGCGCCAACATCCACATCTCCGCCCGGACAATCTCCGGTACACGCACCACGAGCAACGTCATAGCCCAGATGCCGGGCCGCCTCACGGAGAACACGGTGATGGTGGGAGCCCATCTCGACTCGGTGGCCGAGGGACCGGGAATCAACGACAACGGTTCGGGGTCGGCGACGATTTTAGAGATCGCCGAGGAGATGAGCGAACTCGACAACCGGCCGCGCAACCAGGTCCGGTTCGCCTTCTGGGGAGCCGAGGAGCTTGGTCTGATCGGCTCTACGCACTACGTGGATGGGTTGGAAGCAGAGGAGCTAGACGCCATCTCCGCGTACCTCAACTTCGATATGGTCGGTTCACCGAACCACGCCCGGTTCGTCTACGGCTCGGAGGAGGTAGTGACGGTCTTCGAGGACTACTTCGCCGCCCGCAACCTCGATAGCGCCGAGACGCTGAACCTGAGTGGCCGTTCGGACCACGGCCCGTTCGAGGAAGAAGGCATCCCCACCGGAGGAATATTCTCCGGGGCAGGAGGGACGAAGTCCGGCGCGCAAGCCAAAGACTTCGGCGGCGAGGCGGGCCAATCCTACGACCCCTGCTACCACGCAGCCTGCGATGACATCGGCAACGTGGACCGCGAGGCGGTGGACGAGCTATCCGACGCAGCCGCCCACGCAGTCGCCGTGTTCGCGCAGCGGAAGTAGCGGTGCTTCCTCACAGCGCCGTCAGCCGTCAGCAAAAACAAAAAATTGAGTGCTGAACGCTGAAAGCGGGTTGCGAACGGTTGATTCTTCCGCAACCCCGCTTTCAGCCGGGCTAGTCCAACTCCGCGAGAAGGCCCCCTACGTCGAGCGGACGGGTGACCATCGCCAGGTGGCCACTCGGGTCGAGGGGCCACTCTTCCCTGGGGCGGTCTGCCGCCAGTTCGACGCCGTTGCCGTCGGGGTCGCGCAGGTAGAGAGCTTCGGAGACGCCGTGATCCGAGGCTCCGTCAATTGGGTACTCCGCCTCCATCAGCCATCTGAGGGCCTGCGCGAGATCCCGGCGTTCGGGATAGAGGATGGCGAGATGAAATAGACCTGCGGACTTGCGGGGAGCGGGCGGCGCGCCCCGGCTCTCCCAGGTGTTCAGGCCGATGTGGTGGTGGTATCCCCCGGCGGAGAGGAAGACCGCGTCATCCCCGTACCACTGCGTCACCTCGAAACCGAGGATATCCCGGTAGAAGCCCAATGCCCGCTCGATGTCCGCCACCTTCAGGTGAACGTGTCCGATGCCGGTGCCCGCGCTCACCTTGCGGGGCATCTTCTTCGTCTCCATGCCACTCACCCATCTCTCGTCGTCACGGCATCCATATTTTACCGTTCATTATCCGTGGGTGGCTGAGAATTCGTCACCGCAGTGACCTATAGCTTTGTCTCTTTCGGGACGATAACGCAAACACGCGTGATTAGAGAAGGTCCCGAAAACCGAGGAGAGAGCGACCGTGAATAGAGCCATCGAAGGCGTGACGCCGGGGGGATGGAAAGCGTGGACGACGATACTCCTCGCGGCATTGCTGGCGGGCGTGATCGCGGCTACGCTCGCATCCCCCGCCGATTCGAGGACCCGAGCGAGGATCTCCGTCTCCCCAACGGTTGCGGACCCAGGCGCGAGCGTCTCCACCACGGGCCGCGGCTTCCCGCAACGGGCGAAGGGCTCCATTACGTTCGGCGGCAAGGTCGTCGCCCGCTTCACCACGTCCAGGCAAGGCGGTTTCTCCAAACGGTGGAGCCTCCCGGCGAGAGCGAAGAGCGGGACCGTGCTGGCGAAGTCGTCCTCGCGCCACGCAAGCGCATCGCTCCAGG
>JACDGB010000418.1 GCA_013815485.1 Rubrobacter sp. | reverse complement strand
CCGCCAGCCTGCTCGGTCGCGGCAAGGGCGCGAGCCTCTTCGGGTACACGCACGTCTACGGCGCGGTGCCTGGCGGGCAGGCTGAGTACCTCCGCGTGCCGCAGGCCCACTTCGGGCCGATCAAAATCCCTGAGGGACCACCTGACGAGCGGTTCCTGTACCTCTCCGACGTGCTCCCGACCGCCTGGCAGGCCGTCGCCTACGCGGACACACCGCCGGGCGGCACTCTGGGCATCTGGGGCCTTGGTCCGATAGGACAGATGTGCGCGCGGATAGCGATGCAAAGGGGTGTCGGGCGTGTGATCGGGGTGGACACAGTCCCCGAGCGTCTAGACATGGCCGCCCGCTACGGTGTCGAAACGGTGGACTTCGGGGCCGTGGGCCGTGTGCGGGACGTGGTGCTGGAGATGACGGCGGGCCGGGGCGTGGACGCGGTTATAGATGCTGTGGGGATGGAGGCGAGCGGGTCCGTAGTGGGGTCCCTCCTTCAGGCGACCAAGCTCCAGCTGGACCGGGCCACGGCCCTGCGGGAATGCATGTCCTCCATCCGGCGCGGCGGGACGCTCTCCATCAGCGGGGTGTACACGAGCCCGATCCAGGCGTTCCAACTCGGCGACCTCTTCGATATGCAGATACAGGTCCGCATGGGCCAGGCCAACGTCCGGCGCTGGACCGACGACATCCTGCCGTTCCTCATCGACGAGGACCCGCTGGGCACCGAAGATCTGAAAACGCACGAGATGCCGCTCGAAGACGCGCCTCTAGGCTACGAGATCTTCCAGAAGAAACAAGACGGTGCCATCAAATGCGTCCTGAAGCCCGGAGCCTGAGCCAGCGTGGAACGGGTAGAGGACTACTCTAGAGGTGGAGTCGCCTATGTGCCGCGTAGTCTTTCGGCGGAGACGACGACCCCATCCTCGTCCGCGTAGACGTAGTGGTCCGGCGTCCAGGTTACGCCGCCGAACTCCACCGACACATCTCTATCTCCATCGCCCTGTTTCGCGCTCCGCAGCGGATGGTTCGCAAGCGCCAGGATGCCCACGTCTATCCCCGCGAGTTCTCGACAGTCGCGGACGCAGCCGTTGACGATAACTCCGGCCAGCCCTCTGGAGGCGGCGATCTCCGCGAGCTTATCTCCCACGAGGGCGCATCGCCTGGAGCCTCCGCCATCCACCACCAGCACACGCCCCGGCGCCAGGTCTTCCAGCGCCTCCCTGACGAGCACGTTATCTTCATAAACTCGTACCGTCGAGATCGGGCCGTGGAAACTCGCCGCCGAACCATAGGATGAGAACATGGGCGCGCACACCCGCACGCTGTCGGCGAAACTGTCACAGATATCCGCCGTCTTGATGCTAGAACTCTCGCTCAAAGTACCTCCTCGATTATCCGAGCCCGCCGTATCATTTCCTCAAGCGTTCTCTTCTTGTTCGGCGGTCGCCGCTTTACGAAGCAGTCCTTCGATGGGGGCGTCATCCCGCCAGGACGGTGAGAGTGGCGACCCGCGCAAGCTCCTCGAAATGGCCGTCTAGCGTAAGTATTCGGCCGCCGATGGTCTCTGCGGACGCTGCGACGATGCAGTCGGTAACGGGCAACGTGACGCCTCGGCGCCGCAACTCGAACCCCAGCCTCCCCGCGCGTGCGTAGACACTCCTAGTAACCTCCACCCACGCCACCGCGCCCAGTGCCGCTTGCAGCCGGGATGCCTCCTCTTCGGTGCGGGCTCCCCGCAAAAGTTCCGCCAAGACAACACCGGTCAGCGCCGCCCGATCCTCCCTGATCACAGCTTCCACCGAAGCTGCCTCCTCCGAGTCGGGCCGGTTGAAGAACTCTATCCAAAAAGAGGTGTCTACCAGGACCGGCTCACTCGCCAATCTCGGCCTCTCTTAACTCCCTCCAATCCTCCTCCAGCCGGAGGCGGCCCCGCAACCCCAGCAACGCCTCCTTGCGCCGCAGCCGCACGTACTCCGCGAGCGCCTCCTCAACCGCCGCCGCCTTCGTCCTCTTCCCCGACAGCCGCACGGCCTCGTCCATCAATTCGGCATCAATATCTAGCGTAGTTCTCACGCATAAGATAGTAGCATGTGAATTTTACTCAAGTGAGCGGCCCGTGGTCTCGTAAGGGTAGACCGTGCGCCGACGATCCACGACGTGCTCGTGGTGGCTTACAGAAGAAACAGGGCGGTGCAATAAAGTGTGTTCTCAAGCCGTGACCTAGCCTTCTTCTGCGTCTTCCTGTTCGGCGGTCGCCGCTTTACGAAGCAGCCCTTCGATGGGGGCTCCCGCCAACTGCGCTTCGAGTATCTGATCTACTTCTTCATGTTCCGCTTCCAGAAGCTCGTGCCGGTAATCACCTATGAGACTATCCGTATGTTTCCTGTAGACAAGAACATACTCGGTGACGGGGACCGGCTTGTACTGCAACGGGTTCCTGTCGGCGGCGAACCTGCGGCCCCGGCCGTTCGCCCAGCCCGCGCCCTCCGGCTTTACCCAGTGGACATCGTCCACGAAGTCGAAGCTCTATGAGGAGAACATGTTGCATGATCGAGGTCGATACACAACACTTGGACATAATGTCCTCAATTCTTCCGCGACAGTTACTGACGGTACCTACAGCAGGTTGCAGGGTAGGTGACCCATCAG
>JACDGB010000417.1 GCA_013815485.1 Rubrobacter sp. | reverse complement strand
ATGCGGCTTAATGTGAACCCTCACCAGTGATTCACGGTTAGTCCACGTCCGCAAGGAAACGGAATCCCTCATGTCATCAAGCCACTGGTCAAGAGCATCATCGAGGGTCAGCTTGTCAGCCGGAACGATGTTGTCGTCGCGGTCTCGTAACGCTTGCCGTAGAGCCGTCTTTGCTTCCGCTTTGGTGCGCCTGTACAGGTAACGATACTTGCCCGATGCGTCCTTCCACTTACCACACCATTTCCCATCCTTGCGCTGGAAAACGCTTCCTTCGCTGCTAGTCATATGGTGTATCCTTCTGGTGTACTGGACGGGGGGAAGAGGCACATTTGCAGTGGAAAAACAGTGGTTTCAAGTTCCCGACGAAGAAGGTCATAGTTAACCTTGCTCCGGCCCACCTTCGCAAGGAGGGGCCAGCCTTCGATCTACCCATCGCGCTGGCCGTCCTGGCTGTCGCGGGCATAGTCCCCGCGAAGATGCTCGAAGGAGCCGGGGTCGTGGGAGAATTATCCCTGGACGGTGGCTTGCGGGGCGTGCGCGGCGCGTTGTGCATGGCCGAGGGCGCCCGGCGCGAGGGGCTGCGAAATCTGGTGCTGCCGGAGTCCAACGCCGCCGAGGCGGCCTCCATCGGCGGCGTGAAGATCTTCGGGATGAATAGTCTGCGCGAGGCGGTGGATTTCTTCGGCGGCGCACTAGAGGTGGAGCCAGCCGTCGCGGAGGAAGATGGCACGGCGGATGAGACCAACGATCCTGACGACTTCGCGGACGTGGCCGGGCAGCGGTTCGCCAAGCGGGCGCTGGAGGTCGCGGCGGCTGGTGGGCACAACGTGCTTATGAGCGGACCACCAGGTTCGGGCAAGACCATGCTGGCGCGGCGATTGCCTGGCATACTGCCGCCGCTTACTTTGGAGGAGAGCATCGAGGTGACGAAGGTTCACAGCGCGGCTGGACAGGGGAGTGGAGCTTTGATGCGCGCCCGTCCCTTCCGGGCGCCGCACCATACCATCTCTACCTCGGGGCTCGCGGGTGGGGGGAGCAACCCGCGTCCCGGAGAGGTCTCGTTGGCGCATCATGGCGTGCTGTTCATGGACGAGTTCCCCGAATTTAGCCGGGCGACATTGGAGGTGTTGCGCCAGCCGCTGGAGGATGGGCACGTCACGATTTCCCGTGTAGCCGCGACGTTGAGTTATCCGGCGCGGGTCACGCTCGTTTGCTCCATGAACCCGTGTCCGTGCGGGTATGCGGGGGACAAGCGGCGAACGTGTCGGTGTTCGGCGGGGCAGATCGAACGCTACCAGGGCCGTATCTCGGGGCCGCTTCTGGACCGCCTCGATCTCTTCGTTGACGTGCCGCGACTCAGCCGTGAGGAGTTGCGGGGCGGTGAGTCGGCGGAGCCTTCAAAGGACATTCGGAGGCGGGTGGCGAAGGCGCGGGAGGCGCAGCATCGGCGTCAGGGCGGATCCAACTCGGCTCTCGCTGGCCGTGCGCTCCGAGAGGTGTGCGCGTTGCGCGGTGACTCGGAGGCGTTGTTCGGGGCGGCCATAGACCGCATGGGTCTCTCAGGGCGGGCGCATGATCGGGTGCTGAGGGTCGCCCGTACGGTCGCGGATCTGGCCGGGGCGGATCAAATAGCAGTCGAACACCTTGCCGAGGCGCTCAACTACCGGAGGTCGAGTTTCGTTGGCCGGTAGGGATCAAGCATCTTACCTCTTCCTCTCGCTGCTTCAGGCGCGAGCCGGGACCAGCTTCGTGTCGCGGCTTGGAGATATTCCCCTGACATCCGTGCCGGAGATGTCATCGGCGGAGCTTGGGCAGCGCGTGCGAATGAGTGAGCGGGCCGTCCGGGCCTTCGAGGAGTTGAGGCGGGACTTCGATCCGGAGGCCATGCTCCGTGAGTTGGGGCGGCGCGGGATCTCGATGCTGACGCCCGCCGATGCGGATTATCCTCCGCGTCTGATGAACGTCCCTGACCCTCCACCGGCGCTATTCGTGGACGGCACTTTGCCCGAGGCATTGCCGGAGGGGCCAGCGGTGGCGGTCGTCGGTTCGCGCAAGGCGTCCGTGAGCGGTTTGGATGCCGCGCGCCGACTGGGGCGCGCGCTCGGGGAGCGGGGCGTGTGCGTTGTCAGCGGGCTCGCTCTGGGCATAGACGCCGCCGCGCATGAGGGCGTGCTGGAGGCGAGTGGCGCGACTGTCGGCGTGCTGGGTTGCGGCATAGACGTCGTCTACCCGAAGCGCAATCATCGGCTTTTCGAGCAAGTACGGGAGAGTGGCGCGTTAGTGTCCGAGTATCATCTGGGCGAGGCGCCGCTCGCGTGGAGGTTCCCGGCCCGGAACAGAATCATCGCGGGCCTTTGTGGAACGCTCGTAGTCGTGGAGGCCGCCGAGAAGAGCGGAGCCCTCATCACCGCCCGCCACGCTCTGGACGCGGGCGGTGACGTGTGGGTCGTGCCTGGTCCGATGGGCCTCGCCGAGTGCAGGGGCTCGAACAAGCTCCTCGCGGACGGAGCCGGATGTATCTGGGACGTTGACGAGTTCGTGGAGACCATCGTGCCCGCGCCGGCCGGAGGCGTCGTTCGCCGGGAAACTCCTCTCGAAGTCTCGTTGCCGGCCGGATTGGCCGCTGGCGAGGCGGCCGCGCTCGCCGGAGT
>JACDGB010000416.1 GCA_013815485.1 Rubrobacter sp. | reverse complement strand
CCATAATCGCCCGCACCGGCGAACGTGATGATGGACGCCCGGAACTCACCGCCATGATCGTGCCTCAGGATACCCCAGGCTACACCCGCGGCCCCGCCTACGAGAAGCTCGGCTGGCGCGCCTCCGACCAGCATCCACTGTATTTCGAGGAATGCCGCGTGCCGGAAGGGAACCTGCTCGGGGAGCGCGGTCGTGGCTTCCGGCAGTTCCTCCAGACGCTCGACGCCGGACGGGTCGCGGTTGGCTCTCTGTCCGTGGGCCTCGCTCAGGCGTGCTTGGATGAGGCTCTTTCGCGGGCGAAGGAGCGGCGGCAGTTCGGGCGTTCGATCTCGGAGTTCCAGGCTATCCAGTTCAAGCTCGCTGACATGGCGATGGAGATAGAGTTGGCTCGGAACATGGTCATCAAGGCCGCGTGGCTCAAGGATATGGGGCGGCCATTCGGGCGCGAGGCGAGCATGGCGAAGGTGTTCGCGTCGGAGACGGCGAAGCGGGCGGCGGATCAGGCGGCCCAGATCTGGGGCGGCGAGGGTTTCATGGAAAGAAGCGCGGTCGCCCGCTACTGGCGGCAGGTCAAGATCAACGAGATCGGAGAGGGCACCAGCGAGATCAACCGTCAGATCATCGCCCGCTCCCTACTCGCCGAAAGCGCCGAAGAAGCTAAAGAGAAGCTGGCGGCGCAATAGGCCGGGGATTTGGAGTAGAATCCTGTTATGAGAGTCGTAAAAGGAAGAGTTGTTTCCGGCAACGTCATTGTCGAGGGCGAGCCGCTTGCGGAAGGGGCGGTCGTTACCGTTATCGTTTCAGAGGACGACGAGACATTCAGGCTCGGCCCCGAGGGAGAGCAGGCGCTTTTGGCGTCAATCGCCGAGGCCGAGAGTGGTGAGACCGTCAGCGGCGAAGAGGTTCTTCGTCGGCTCGACGGCCGCACTTGAACGGTGGGCTCCCTCTCCAGGTAACCCGGCGCGCCGTTCGTGAGATTTCCGAAGCGTCCGCGTGGTGGGACGCAAATCGTCCGGAGGCACCCGAAGCCTTCCGGGAAGAGATCGAAAGCGCATTCGAACTACTGAGGACGTATCCTAGCGTAGGCGCGAGGGCGTCGAATACCAGGCTCGCAGGTGTTCGACGCATCCACTTGAGCAGAATTCGTTACCATCTCTACTACCGGGTTATCCTGTCGGAAGCAGTCGAGATCCTCGCTCTCTGGCATACCGCCAGGGGCCCTGGACCAGGTGTATGAGCGTCAGCGAGATAGGGGAGGGGACCAGTGAGATCAACCGCCAGATCATCGCCCGCTCCCTACTCGCCGAAAGCGCCGAAGGGGCGAAGCAGAGGATGGCCGCACAGTAAGGTCCGGCCAGAGAGGCGGTCGTGATGCTGCAAAAGGTTCTTGTCGCAAACCGGGGGGAGATCGCCATCCGGGCGTTTCGGGCCGCGTACGAGCTCGACATACGCACGGTCGCCGTCTACACGCCGGACGACCGAGGCTCCCTGCACCGGCAGAAGGCCGACGAGGCTTACGAGATCGGGGAGCCGGGCCATCCGGTGCGCGCCTATCTGGACGTGGATACGCTCGTCGAGACCGCCCTCGATGTCGGGGCGGATGCGATCTACCCCGGCTACGGCTTCCTCTCCGAGAGCGCCGTACTAGCCCGTGCCTGCGAGGAGGCCGGACTGGTCTTCGTCGGACCTTCATCCAGGGCGCTGGAACTTACCGGGGACAAGCTGCGCGCCCGCCACGCTGCCGAAGAGGCTGACATCCCGGTATTAAAAGCCTCCGAATCGGTGGAAGACCCTGATGCGGCGTCGAAAGCCGCCGAGGAGATCGGCTACCCGGTTTTCGTGAAGGCGGCGGGTGGTGGCGGCGGAAGGGGGTTACGGCTCGTCGAGCGCCCCGAGGACTTGAAGGGGGCTGTGGAGACCGCAGTGCGCGAGGCGGAGGCAGCGTTCGGCGACCCGACGGTCTTTCTGGAGCAGGCGCTCATAAGGCCCAGGCACATCGAAATCCAGATCCTCGCCGACGCGGAGGGCAAGATCGTTCATCTCTTCGAGAGAGATTGCTCCGTCCAGCGGCGTCATCAGAAGGTGCTGGAGATTGCTCCCGCTCCGAACCTCGACCCGAAATTGCGCGACCGACTGTGCGAGGATGCCGTCCGCTTCGGGCACGCCGTCGGATACCGTAACGCGGGGACCGTAGAGTTCCTCGTCGGCGAGGACGGACGGCACGTGTTCATCGAGATGAACCCCAGGGTGCAGGTGGAGCACACCGTCACCGAGGAGACTACCGACGTGGATATCGTCCTCGCGCAACTCCGGATTGCGGGCGGCGAAACTCTGGAGGATCTGGACCTCCATCAAGAGAACATCCGGCAGCGTGGGGTTGCGTTGCAGTGCCGGGTGACCACTGAGGACCCGGCCCAGGGCTTCAGGCCGGATACCGGTAAGATCTCCACTTACCGGGCGCCCGGTGGGGCTGGCATCCGCCTCGACGACGCGGGCGCGTACGCGGGCATGGAGGTCAGCCCGTACTTCGACTCGCTGCTGGCGAAGCTCACCGCCCGCGGCGCGGACCTTCCCTCAGCCGCCCGAAGGGCCAGACGGGGCCTCGCCGAGTTCAGGGTGCGCGGCGTGGCGACGAACGTGGCCTTCGTGCGCGCGGTTCTC
>JACDGB010000083.1 GCA_013815485.1 Rubrobacter sp. | reverse complement strand
CGTCCTTGCCTATGAGGCCGCCCTCCAGCAAGCATCCAGCCGTCTGTACGAGGAGACCGAACGGCTAGTGTCGGAGGCTCCCGCGACGATCGAGCGACTCGAAGGCGAAGGCCGCCACGGGAGGCGCGAACGCGCTTCCGAGGAGTTCAGGAACTACGCCGCAGCCCAGGAGGCGCTAAAGCATGGTCCCTACATCCTTCGCTACCTGGACGGCGAGGACATCGATGAGATCGCCTGAGCCGCGCACTTACTCTGAAAGGTGGTGCCTTCGGGGCCATGCACGCCAACGACGCCACCCTTCTCTGGCACGCCCTCTACGGCTCCCAGCGCGGCTTGATCGGGGTCCACTCCGCCTTCAGGTCCGCGCCAGGATCGAAGCGCCTCTCCCGCCACCGCTCCAACTTCTTCGACTACCCGGCCCGGGTCCGCGCCGCGGCCGACTGGTGCCTCGGCAACTCCGAGGAGGGGCTGGAAGCGTACTTCTGCGCCCACCTCCTGCTAGCGAAGCGCCGCATCAAGACGAACGCCGCACCCGTCCTCGCCCTCTGGGCTGACGCCGACGGGGCGGCGCCGGGACCGGATGCGCCGGAGCCCACCGCGATCGTCGAGTCCTCAACCGGCAACGCGCACCTGTTCTGGCGCCTGACCTGCCCGGTCTCGCCCGTCCGCGCCGAGGAGCTCAACCGCAGGCTGCTCGTCGCCGTCGGCGCCGACCGGTCGGGCTGGGACCTCTCCCAGCTCCTGAGGCCGCCTGGCACCCGAAACCGCAAGTACCAGGACGCTCCGCCCGTGCGGCTTCTGGAGCTCGACCTCGGCGTCGGCTACCACCCCAGGGAGCTGGAGATCGCACTTCCTCCCGCGCCGGCCGCTTTCCCGCCTCCCACCGCCGAGAAGCCCGCAGCGCCGACCGGGCAAACCGTGGACCTCTCCCGACTCTCCGGGAGGATGCGCGGCCTAATCACCTGTGGCAATAACGCCTTGGGCAAGCCCTACGACACCCGTTCCGAGGCGGACTTCGCCGTGGCTATCGGAATGTTTGGCGCAGGCTACGACGAGTCCGACGTCTGGGCCGTAATGACCGACCCGGCCAACGGCATCTCCGAGCGCTACCTGGAGAGGGGACGACACGGCGTCCGCTACCTCGCACTCACCATTGGAAAGGCCCGCGACCTGGCGCTCCCCCGTAGCGCGCCGCGGGGCGGGCAGAGCATCCCCACCGCAGTCGGGGCCAGAGTCGGCTAACTGACGCCGCAACGAGCGTTTCCGCCATCCGACAGGCGGTCCTGGCGTGCCTGGGCTGGGAGCAACCGGAGGCCTCGACTTCCCCCGACGACCGGCTATGACCGGGAACTCCCGTACCAGGGAATCCTCCGCGATGTGCCGCTACCTCTCTGGCTGAGGATACCCGACCTCGTCCAGCCAGCGCACCAGGAGCGACTCCACGAGCAGGCTATAGTTGGTGCCCTCCCCCACCTCCGGGTCCGCCAGCGCCTGCTCCACGCGGCGCCTGACGTCCTTGCGTATGCGAGCCCCGGCCATCATACGATCCGGGTCGTTGCGCAGCGCCTTCGGATTCTTGGCCCGGTTACGCCTGCGCGGTCTGGAGATCCCGGGTACCCCGGCCTGCCTCCCGACCGGTGGTTCGATCGGAGCCGTGGCCGCCCGTCCGGCGCTCGGGCCGGGCGCGGACCCGCCTCCTCCGACGGGCGCGTCATCCCGCAGGGCCTCCTCGACCCTGGGCTCGTCTTCGTCCTGGAGCCATGCGTAACGGTTGCCCGATGTCCTCTCGCTCACGCTCCTCCCCCACTCCGCGCCGCGTGCAGATCGGGGGTTCTCACGGATCTGACCCACTCCACGAGCTCCTCGCCCACCCGCGTGTAATCCTCCCACGCCCTCTGGGCGCGCCGGTCCGGCAGATCCCGCACCAGTACTCCCTCGTCCGCGGCCGCCTCGAACGCCTCCAGCCGCCGGATGTCGGTCCCGAACAACGGTATGCCGATCTCCTCCAACTGCGCCCTAGCCTGCGGCCCCCTGCGGTAAGGCCACGGCGGCACCGCCGTGAGCAGCACCCTGTAGCGGTCCTCCCTGCCCAGCCGCTTGATGTCCCGCCTGGTCTGAAGCAGCGTGTCCAGCGCCAGCCCGGAAGGCATGATCGGTATCACCATGACCTCCGCGAGCCTCATGGCGTCCTCTATCTCTTCGGCCGAAGGGCTTCCGCGCATGTCTACTATGAGGTGCTGCGCCTCCCGCGCCAGCGACGGGTTCTCGTCCACCTCTTCCTCCCCCACCACCCGGAACGGCAGCCGCCCGCGCCTCGCCACCCGCAGCGCGTTACGGCTCGGGTCCGTGTCCACCAGCAGCACGCTGGCCTCGCCCCCCGAGACCCCCGCCAGATAACCGGCCAGATGGATGGCAGTGGTGCTCTTCCCCACTCCACCCTTCCTGCTCATCACTACTACCCGCATGAAACCCCCAAGATGCCGTCTCCATAATGCTCACATCCTACAGCCTGTTATCCGGTTATACAATAAACCGGATAACCAACCGGTTTACCGGTTTACCGATTAAAATGGCATGCGGTGCTCGGAACGGTGGGCGCGGGCGTTGGGTCGGGACCGGAAAGGCTCGTCGGCAAACCGGAGCACGGTGGCCCTACTAGCCAAAGGCCGCCAGCGTGTACGGAGGTCTACCGCCTCTCCCAGAGTATCAGAGAGCATCTCCGTCGCGTCTACGGACCTCACAGCGGGCTCTGGCGGCGGATCTGTTGTCCATCCTCGACCCGCCCACCGTCTAGACCGGCACTGCGCGCCGGACACCCCTAGGGCCGGTCCCGCCCGATTTGGCTCCGGCGTGCCCCACCGGCCCCCGCGGAGCCCTCGCGTCTCCCCTATTGCCTTATCCGGTATACCAGTCAACCAGTTTCTTATGCGGTTAACCGGAATACCGGCATGGATAGTCCGCCACTCGTGGTTGCGCGTTGGCGAGACCTTGGTCGTAGTACTTCTGGCGACAGGCTTGGGGCCACTCGATAAGTGCCGGGCACCCTCATGGCCCGAGGTTGTGGCGGAGTCGAATGATGTATATGATGTATACGTGGTCAGAAAGCAGTTGTACATAAGCGAGGAGCACGAGCGGGCGCTGAAGGCGCGGGCCGGGGAGCTTGGGGTGTCCGAGGCGGAACTGGTGCGGCGGATGCTGGACGGGTTGCTGCTGGACGGGGAGGGGGGGACCGGGCTCGCCGGGGCGGGCGCCGCGAAGGCCCTGGAGGGCTTTCTGGAGGAGGCCGACCGGCTGGCCGAGTCTCACCGCTTTCCCGAGGACTACCGGTTCGACCGGGACGAGCTCTACGAGGACCGGGCGTGAGGTTCCGGTAGGGGATGGCAGCCCGATACCTGGTGGACACCAACCTGCTGGTCTACGCCCTGGACCGGAGGGAGCCCGAGAAGCGGGAGCGTGCCCGGGAGGTGCTCCGGCGCGTCGGCAGCACCGGGAGCGCGGCCCTGCCGGCGCAGGTACTCTCCGAGTTCGCCAACGCCTGTTTGAGGAAGCTCGAGCCCCGGCCGGAGCCCGCGACGGTGCGGCGGGAGATCGAGCGCCTCCTCTTGGCCTTTCCGGTGCTGCCCCTCACGGGGCCCGTGGTGCTGGAGGCCCTCAGGGGCGTCCGGGAGCACCTGCTCTCCTACTACGACGCCCAGATCTGGGCCGCTGCCCGGTTGGGACAGGTGGAGATGGTATTGAGCGAAGACTTCAATCCAGGCTCAGTGCTAGACGGCGTAACATTCATCAACCCGCTGGATCCCGCGTTCGACCCTACCGCGCTGGCGTAGGCACGGGCAGATGACCAGCGCGTCCAGGTGGGGGAGGGGTAAGCTCTCGCGTTCTTGACCGTCAGGCGGCCTTGAGCGGCATCGACTTCGCGCGATGGCAAGGGGAGCCTCGTGCATCTCCTGGCACGAAGTCCGGAGTGCCGAGCGTGGTCATGCTCCTGCCCCTCACCCGCTCCCGGTAGCCCCTTGGTAGGGTCCTGGCGAGTAGGACCAATCTGCAGACCGTACGGATGTTCCGTGAGTCCCTGCACCAGAATCCCTCTTGCGCCGTGAGCAGCCCGTACGGGAGCGTTCGTGAACATCAGGGACCACCACGCTTCTTCCACTCCGCGCTGGCTGCACCTTGCTGGACGGACGGCTGGATCCACGGGGTCGCGTAGGTAGAGAAGCAGCAGCCACCCTCCGCGTCATGCTCTTCACGGACGTTGACAAACCGCCGGGAGAGCGTTAACGTCCCGACAAGATGTCAACCAGACTTTGACAGACAGATTGGAGCTACATAATGGAGGCGGCCAACCTGAGATTGGAGATGACGCCGACGCGGGCGGTGGGGAGGTTGGAGGAAGACCTCGGCCTCTCTACGGTTGAGTTGGCCGCCGCGCTGGGGATATCCGCTCGGACTCTCGAACGGTGGCGTGCGTGAGAGATGCATGCACAGCGGGAGGCGCGGGTGCGCCTGGCCGCGTTGGTTGCTCTGGACCGTCGCCTGTACGACACGTTCGATACCCCAGAAGCGATACGCTCCTGGCTGCGCGCGGGAAGTCCCTACCTCGGGGGCCTCACGCCCGTGGAGGTGCTGCGCGCCGGGCGCCCGGATCGCGTTGAGGCCGCACTCGAGGCCCTCGACTCCGGCGTCTTCGTCTGAGTTGGCGCGGGTGCCGGTTCCGGAGGGATGGGACGCCGGGACTGCCGTTGCGCGCTCTCCGGTGCTCGCTTGGCGGGGTCGCGTCTGGCGTATGCATAAGAGGAAGTACCGGGCGGAGGATCCGGGCGGGGCGCAGAGGGTATCGGGCCGATACAACCGGGGGCTTGATAGGTTCCCCGAAGAAAAGAGCTTCCCGGCCCTGTACCTGGCCACGGCCCCCGAGATCTGCCTCGGCGAGATATACAGGCATATAACCCCCGAGTTGTTACCCGCGCTCACCGACTTTCTCCTGAGCGAGCTCTCCGTGGAGGTAGGGGAGGCGCTGGACTGCCGCAACCCCAAGTCGTTGGGGCTGAGCCCCGAACGCCTCATGCACGACACCGACTACGAGGCGACGCAGGCCATCGGAGCGGTCGCACGGGCCAACGGTTTGGAGGGGCTGCTGGTTCCTTCGGCGACGCGACTTGGCGACAACCTGATCCTCTTCCCGGCCAACCTCGGAGCGAGCGCCCGCATCGAGGTCATCTCGAGCCGGGATCCCAGGCTCTACGTTGAGCGCTAACGTCCTGGAACTCGCGTTCGCGGATGGCGGGACGAATGTACCGGAGGGTATGGCATTTTCTCTCGGCCGGCCACGAACCGGCCGGAGTCGGCGCCTCCTTCCACCGCCACCGTCGCTGCTGGCCCAGCTCCAGGCGGCTCTCTGGTGTGACCCGCCGGAGACCCTAGTATTTCAAACTCCTCTCGAAGGGAGGGACGAAAAAGGCATCTTGCGAAGACCCTCCGAGAGGCTGGGGGCACCACGGTGCGAGGACCGGCGGATGCACTCTGACTGAAGACGCCGAGCTACGGGACGAGCGTACCTCGATGCGGGCGCTCGCTCCAAAGGGCGAGGATGTTCGAGGGTAGGCGGAGGCCAGCACGATCGTCCTGTGGAAGCGCACGAGTGAGGAGTTGCTCAGGCTATTCGATGTGCTGACAAGGTTGGGCCGCTGCGGGGTGGTGGGACCGGAGCCGGGCACATGAGGGGCGATCTTCGTGGTGCCCGAGGTGAGGCCCCGCAAGTGAAGGCAGGAGTTCCCGCTCGTCACCCGGCAGATCGTCGCCTAGTTCGGTTACGGACAGAACCACGGGGCTGTCTGCCAGGGCCTCGTCGAGCGGATACGCGACGTTCCTCCGGTACATGGTCGAAAATCAGCCACAGGTCTACCCAAATCGACCCTAAACCCGCGTTTCGATCCCTGGGCGATAGTCGGATTCGTTCACCATACCCGTCCATGCCACGTATGCAAGAAAGGGTCACGGCGATCAAGAGGGTCGAGAGGGGCGAGGGGGTGGGGAAGGGCCAGCCACTCGGCAGGGTCGGCGTCACCGTTAACACCTGCTGGCCCCCTGATCATGCACGCCGTCAGAACCGGCTCGGATTTGACCTGGAGAGCGAGGGGGTGTCTCGCTCAGAACCGCCCTTCACAATGCGACGAATTCCGCCGATGCCTACACCGGAGGGGCCAGTGAGAGCCAGGAGCACCCCGGTGTTGGCCGGATCAACGAAAGTCGTAGCCGAGGCTATAGGCGATCCGCTCCAGCGGCAGGAGAAGTCCGGCGTCGGAGAGCGGCCGGTCAAAGATGGGGGAGGCGGGCAGCGCCGGGAGCGCCCGCTCGTACAGGGCAACGGCCGGTTCGTTGCCGTTCATGGAGGAGGCGTAGAGGAGGCCCGCGATGCCGGGGTATGCCTCGTGCATGGCCGTCGACCAGCGCCGGCGCCGCGGGCGCGGCCCCGAGTTGATATTAGCGGAGGCGCCCGCCCTCGTGGGCCACCTACCCCGCAGGCTCAAGAGCGGCACTGCCTTGGCGAGCTCGAAGCAGGCGAGGGAAGGGTCGCGGCGCTCCGTGTCAACGAGGCGCCCGTCCTGGAAGACCTCCGCGACGCAGGTCGCTATGGCCTCGTCGCCGATCGCACTGTAGAGTATCTCCATTTCCTGTGCCCTCTGTGGTTCTTCGTGGTGGTCGAAGCGGGTGCCCGATATTGGCCCGAAGGCCCGCATACGGTCCCACGCACCCAGGTGATCGCCGTCACGGAAGTAGATTCGCCAGAGCCTCGTCCCCGCAGGCAGGGCGCGAACGTCCGGCGGGATCGCGCGCATCGCGGCAACGGTCGGCGGTTCGGGCAGCTTGGCCACGGGTCTCAGCGACGTCTGTCGGCCGACACGGCCCTAGCCACGGGCTTCGCTCGGAACGACGGAGCCCTAAAGCTCTTCCGCCAGGGGCACGAGCACCCCAGGGTCCCCGCCAGAGAGCAGCCACTCCCGCGGGGAGACAGCCCTCTCTTCCTCTACGTCCAGGTAGAGGTCCGGGTTCGGCAGCGTGAACCAGCCCAGCAGCGCGACCGGATGCACGGAGCGGTCCAAGCTCCTCAGAACCTCGCCGATGCCCCGCACCTCCCGTCCGCCCTCGAACTGGAAGGCTGGCAGCCTGTTCGCCCTGCCTGATTTCATACCGTAGAGGGTTCTATTTTGGAGCCTCTGCCGCACCCGTCCCTCGCTGACGCCGAGGAGGTTGGCCGCCTCCTTGGTAGTCAGGGCTGCCGCTATGATGGCAGCATACT
>JACDGB010000415.1 GCA_013815485.1 Rubrobacter sp. | reverse complement strand
TCGTCAAGGTCGAGGTGCTCGCTCCGATGGAGATGGTCGGCGACATCATGGGGGATCTCTCGGGGCGGAGGGGGCGTCCGATGGGCATGGAGCAGCGCGGCGAGCGGCATGTCATACAGGCCGAAGTCCCGCAGGTCGAGATGCTCACCTACGCCCGCGACCTCCGCTCCATAACCGGAGGCAGGGCCAACTTCCACGTCGAGCCAGGCCACTACGAAGAAGTCCCGCCAAACCTCGTCGAAAAAGTCCTCGCCGCCAACCAACGCGAGGAAGAAAAAGCCGTGAGCTAGACGACTCGGTCAGCTTGCGCGAGATGGCGCTTGGGGAGCGGAAACCCCGATCAGGGCGTCCCGCGTCACCAGCGCCGCAAGCTCTTCCTCGTCCATGTTCTTAGTGCCTTCGGGGCGCATCGGCAACACCATGTAGCGGGCGTCGGCGGTGCTGTCGTGGACGGCGACTTCGATGCCTTCTTCCGGCTCGAAGCCGAACTCGCGCATGACGGCGCGGGGCTCGCGGACGGCGCGGGAGCGGTACTCGAAGCTCTTGTACCAATCGGGCGGACGACCGAGCACGGCTCGCGGGTAGCAGGAACATAAAGTGCAGACGATGAGGTTGTGGACTACGGGCGTGTTCTCCACGACGATGAGTTCAGCCTCGTGGGTGGCGTCCAGACCGAGTTCCCTTGCGGCGGACTTTGCGTCTGAGAGCAGGCGTTCCTTGAAGTCCGGGTCCGTCCAGGCGCGGGCCACTAGCTTCGCGCCGTTGGCGGGTGTGCGGGAGTCCATGTATTCGATGCGGTCTTGTATCTCCGCCTCTGTCAGGACACTTTTCTCGACGAGCAGCGCCTCCATCGCCCGGATGCGGGCTGCGTATGGGCTGCGCTCGGGCCGGACTTCTTCGTGTGGATGGACTTCGCTCACCGTTCTCCTTCAGGCTCCAGCCAGTGTTCGTATACGTCGGCGTACAGGCGGTCGCCATCCGGTCCTTCGTAGCCGTCCCAGAGGTTGGACTGCCGGAAGCTCACTCTGTAAAGGGTTTTCTCTGGCATTCCAGAGAGGCCGTAGGCGAGGTCTTCGGGGTTCGGAAAGTGGCCGAGGACGCATGAGATCCAACCCGAACGGCCCTTGAGGTAATCGGGAGCGCGGACGTGGCCGGGTTTCTCCGCCGGACGCACCCGCACGCGGTCTCCGGGATGGAAGGGAGTCAAGATCCGCCCCAGCGGCGTTCTATCTCACCGGCTTTCTCGTCTATCTCCGCCTGGGTGAGGATGCCGTTTTCGATGAGGAGCTTCTCGGTGGCGGCGGTCCAGCGTTCGTAGTAGCCGAGGTCCCGGTAGTTTGGGAGGCTCTCGATGGCGCGACGATGTTGGTCGGTGGTCTGGAGTCCCTTGCCGCCAAGCGCGGAGTTTATTGCGTCGGCGAGACGTTCCCAGTCCTCGACATCGTGCTGGCTCCGGTCAATAGGGCCGCCGGAAGACCCTCCGATGTCGTGTACGCTGGACATGCTTCTACGGCTCTCTAGCTCACCCGCATTATTTCGGTCATCGGGGGACGTTCGACGATCTCCTCTACGTATTCCTGTATCTGGAGTCCATCCGGCGTTGCGACGGCGTGATGGTAGTCTGAGAGTTGGAAGAAATCGTCGGGCATGTTGGTGTCCCTCGCCTGATTGAGGCGGCCGTCCTGCCTGAGACGCCGGGCAACGGCCCGCAGCACCGCGTAGGACATGCGCGAGAGGTCGCGCAGCGGCTGGTGGCGGTTCTGACGGGCGCCGAGGTCCACCTGCGCCATTGCCCCGAGCCCGGCCTTCTTGAGGACGTCTATCAAGACGGATGTCTCGACGGCGTAGCCGGTCATGAACGGTATGGAACGGAACAGTTCGGCGTCGGCGACGAATTCTCCGGCCAGTGGCTGCACGAACCCGGAGAGCTCCGGATAGAACAGGTTGAAGAGTGGCTTGGCCGAAAGCTCCGTGACCCGACCGCCGCCGTCCACCTGGAGCGTCTCATCGCTCTTGAACGGCCGCCGGAAGGCCGCCTTGACGAAGCGGACTTGTGGGACGCTGAGTATCGGACCGAGTATCCCGTAGACGAACTGGGGCTCGAAGTCCTGCGTGTCGGCGTCCACGTACATTACGAGGTCTCCCGTGGCGACGGAGAGGGAGCGCCACATGGCGTCACCCTTGCCGTGCGCCCCTCCGAGGTTCGGCATCAACTCGTTCTCCGAGTAGACTTCGGCGCCCTTCGAGGCGGCGACTCTGGCTGTACCGTCTTCGGAGTCGGCGTCTACCGCGAGGATCTGGTCTATCAGGGGGCTATTCAGAGGTGTCCGCTCGTTGACGGCGTGGATCTGCTCGACGATCCCACCGATAGTGTCCGCGACGTTGCGGCATGGCAAGACCAGGCTCACGCTCAAACCGAGCTCGCGCTTGCGTTCGGCAAGGGCGCGCACATCGGAGAACGCATCATGGCCGTATGACCGATGCTTGAACCATTCCACGGCGTCTTGCGGCCTGATGAAACTCTCGTCAATATTCATGCTGGATAAGCTACCGCACGCACGAGCTTTTGTCCACTTTCATCTATTTTGACCATGCGCGACCTTGTCGGCGCGGGTGGCTGTCAACCCCTCCGTCCGGCAGTTGAAGGCGGATGATGACTCTGTCGTCGG
>JACDGB010000414.1 GCA_013815485.1 Rubrobacter sp. | reverse complement strand
CCGGCGGTGGCGGCGGCTCCGGTGGAGACAATGGTGGCGGTCCCGGTGGCGGTGGGTCTGGCGGCGGTAACGGCGGAGATGACGCTGGTGGTGGCAGGGATGACGCTGGTGGAGGCGGCGGCGACCTCTTCGACAGCGGCGGTTCTCTGCCTTATTGACTTGGCGGCTTCTTTGGCCTGGGACGAAGCGTTATGTTTGATCGCATGGAATTCGATTGCAGGGCTTTGATCACGAACGGAACGGAGCGCGGTGAGGTTTAGTTTCTCGACGTCGGGTGAGTCGCACGGGCCTGCTGAGGTCACGTTGGTACATGGGGTTCCGGCCGGGCTGGGACTCGTTGCGAGAGATGTGAACCGGGATCTCTCGCGCCGTCAGAAGGGGTATGGGCGCGGCGGTCGGCAGAAGATAGAGAAAGATGAGATCGAGTTTCTAGGCGGCGTGCGGCATGGATACACTCTAGGGTCTCCGGTGGCGATGTTGATCCGGAACCGCGACTACGCCAACTGGGAGGACCGGATGTCCCCGGCCCCACCCGAAGAATCCGCGAAGCCAGTGAAGCCCGTAACCCTGCCACGCCCCGGACACGCGGACCTCGCCGGGATGCAGAAATACGCCTTCGACGACCTTCGCAACGTACTAGAACGCTCCAGCGCCCGCGAGACCACAGCCCGCGTCGCCGCAGGCGGCGTTGCCCGGAAACTTCTGGCGGAGTTCGGCGTCGAGATCCACAGCGCCGTCTACCGCATCGGGGCGGCAGCCTATGACAAGGAATCGGCCGTCCGCGACGCCCGCCGGGCCGACGAGTCCGAAGTGCGCTGCCCGAACCCTGATGCTACGGAGGCGATGAAGGCGGAGATAGACGCGGCCCGATACGCCCGCGACGCCCTCGGCGGAGAGTTCGTCGTGGTCGCCGAGGGATGCCCGCCGGGGCTCGGTTCCTATGTGGACTGGCGCGACAAATTAGACTCGAAGCTCGCGGCGGCCGTGATGTCCATAAACGCCATCAAGGGAGTCGAGATCGGGCTTGGCTTCGGGGTGGCGAGCCGACGCTCCAGCGAGGTGCAGGATGAGATCGTCCCCGAAAACGGCCATCTCGCCCGCACGAGCAACAACCTGGGCGGCCTCGAAGGCGGCATGACCAACGGCGAGCCGGTAGTCGTGGCGGCTGCGATGAAGCCGATCTCCACCATAGCGAAGGCACTGCGTACCGTGGACCTCTCGACCGGAGAGCCTGCCCGGGCGTTCCGGGAGCGGGCGGATTCGTGCGCTGTTCCAGCGGCGGCGGTGATCGGGGAGTCAATGGTCGCCATCGTGCTGGCCGAGGCTTTCCTTGAAAAGTTCGGCGCCGACAACATCACGGACATAAGGGCGGCGCACGATCACTACGCGAGGCGCGTCCAGGAGAGCAGCCGCGGGGCCAGGTTGTGAGCGTTGCGGGGACCCGTCGCCTTCGTCGGCTATATGGGCAGTGGTAAGAGCACCGTCGGGCGCGCCGTAGCTAGGCGCATCGGCTGGGATTTCGTGGACCTCGACCGTGAGATCGAAGCCCGCGCCGGACGCTCGATACCCGACATCTTCTCTTCCTCGGGCGAGGACTTTTTCCGGGACCTCGAGCATCGGGTCCTCGTTGATACTCTGAATGGATCCAATGAGCGCGTCGTCGCGTGCGGCGGCGGCATAGTCGTTCGTCGGGAGAACCGGGAGAGGTTGAAGGACGCCGCCACGGTCTTTCTGGACGGGAATTTGAGGATGCTGTTCACGAGGACCCGAGGCGGCGGACGTCCCTTGCGGGCCTCTGGGTTCGATGAATTCGCGAGGCGTTACGAGGAGCGCCTGCCGTTGTATCTGGAGGTGGCGGATCTCCGGGTGAGCGTGAATCATCGTTCCCGAAAGCAGATGGTGGAGGAGATCTCAAATTGGCTGAAACAGTAGAGGCCGCCGCTGCAACCCCCTATCCGGTCGTCGTCGGGACGGGATTGAACATTGCGGCGGAAGTCTCCGAAGCGCTGCAACCAGGCACTGCGGTCGTGCTGACCGACTCGAACGTGGGACCACGCCACGCCGGGTCTGTAACCGCTGATCTCGAATCCGGCGGGTGGCGGGTGCTGGAGGTGATCGAAGTCCCAGCCGGAGAGTCGTCGAAGAGCCTTGCGGTATACGAGGAGGCAATACACCATCTCGCCGCCTCCGGCCTCACCCGTGATGGGACGCTCTTCGCGCTTGGCGGCGGAGTGGTCGGCGACCTGGCGGGCTTCGTGGCCGCCACGTACATGCGCGGCATATCCTTCGTCGCACTTCCGACTACGCTCCTTGCGATGGTGGATAGCTCCGTGGGAGGGAAAGTCGGCGTGGACCTCCCGGAAGGCAAGAACCTGGTTGGCGCCTTCCTGCGTCCGCGCCTGGTGGCGGCGGACCTGGCGCGACTCGATACGCTTCCAGACCGGGAGATATCCTGCGGGCTCGCCGAGGTCGTCAAGATGGGCCTCCTCGCCGGTGGCTCCTTCTTCGGAAATCTGCGTCTGATCGGGGACGCCAGAACCCGGAACGCGGAAGCCCTGCGGACCCTCGTCCTCGACTGCGTGCGCTTCAAGGCGGATGTGGTCACCGAGGACGAACTCGAGACGGGCCGCCGCGCCATCCTGAACTACGGCCACACCATCGGCCACGCTCTGGAG
>JACDGB010000413.1 GCA_013815485.1 Rubrobacter sp. | reverse complement strand
GTTCGCAGCCTACCTACGAGGATTTGAAACGCTGTAGAGACGCCTATCGCAAACCCTGACGGCTGGAGTTCGCAGCCTACCTACGAGGATTTGAAGTTGCCTCGATGCTGGCGCGTGAAATCTGTGTTTTGGATCCGTTGTCTGGGGGTCTGATCTTCCAGTCCGTTCGTCCGATGAGGTAGCATGGAGGTTCTCGATGGACAACAAAGGAGATCCATGTCCCAGCAGAACTACAACGCACCACCCGAGATGACTCTGAAACCGGACCACCAATATCACGCGAATATCGAGACCGAGAGAGGCAGTGTTCGCGTCCGGCTGTTCGCCGAAGAAGCCCCCACGACAGTAAACAACTTCGTGTTCTTGGCGCGGGACGGATATTTCGACGGCACGACGTTCCACCGGGTGATACCGAACTTCATGGTCCAGGCTGGCGACCCCACCGGCACCGGGACCGGCGGCCCCGGCTACCACATCCCCGACGAGCTTCATCCAGACCTCAAACACGACCGTCCGGGCATCCTCTCGATGGCGAACGCCGGCCCAAACACCGGCGGCTCGCAGTTCTTCATAACCCACGTCCCAACCCCCTGGCTCGACGGCCGCCACGCCATCTTCGGCGAAGTCATCGAAGGCATGGACGCCGTACTCGCTATCCGCGAACGCGACCCCGCCCGCGACCGTGAACCCGGCGACCGTGTCGAACGCATAGAGATACAAGAGTCCTGACCCCCCGTAAGTCGGGAGTCGAAAAACACGACTCTCGACTTACGCTCGTGCGCCGACCCGCGGTTTCCCCACGTCGCGCTTCCTGCACTTACAGTGTATGCTGTTAACAGGAGGTGATTTCGTGAGACTGAATGGGAGCATGACGGGACGGCGGCCGAGGATACTTTTGATCTCACCTCGCGGGCCGCTCTACCGGCACCGGAGCGGTATATGGAAGAAGTCGTTGCGGCATGCGCCGCTGACGCTGACCACGCTGGCGGGCGACATAAAGTCCGTCGCGCTGCACCTCCTCGGAGGCTGGTCCCGGCGCTTCGCGGGCGATGAGATCTGATTCGCAACCTCCGCCGGAGGGTAAGCATCCCTCTGTCCGAAATCCAAGATCATGGCCGTGAAAGAGGGGAATGCTTTGTCCATCGAGGTAGCGGAGAGCTTCAAGGATGCGTTGTGGAAAGTGGAGAAAGACCGGGATATCGAAGCCATGATCCAGGTCCTCTCGGAAGACTGCGAGGTGGGCAACGTCGCCGTCCCCCAGACGTTCCGGGGCCACGACGGAGCCCGCGAGTTCTGGAGTGCCTACCGCAAGACCTTCGACGAAATGGAGTCCACCTTCCGCAACGTCTTCGCCGATAATTCGGGACACGCCGCCCTTGAGTGGCAGACCGAGGGAACCTCCGAGGGCGACTCCGTCTCCTACGCGGGCGTGAGCATCCTGGAGATAGAGGGAGATAAAGTCCGGCGCTTCATGGCCTACTTCGACTCCTCCGCCTTGAGCCGACAGGTCGTGAATTAGGCTGGGCTCGCCGCCAGCGTTAGAATCCCCGGCGTGGACAGCGCCGCCAACATTATCACGCGAGTTCCGGATCTCCTGCCCGCCAGGAAGATACTCGTCATAGGCTCGGGCGGCGCAGGCAAAAGCACGCTCTCCTCGCAACTCGGGAAGATACTGGGCATCGAAGTCGTTTATCTGGACCGCCTGTACTGGAGGCCGGGTTGGAGGGAGGGACCGCGTTCTGAGTGGGAACAGACCGTGCGGAGTCTGGCCGAGCGTGGAGCCTGGGTAATGGACGGCAACTACGGAAGCACCCTCGACCTCCGGCTCGCGGCGGCTGACGCCGTGATCTTCCTCGACCTCCCAAGAAGCTTGTGCATCCGGCGCGTATTGTCGCGCCGTCTCCGCTATGCTCGCCGTTCCAGACCAGACATGGCCCCTGGATGTCCGGAAAGGCTCGACCTGAAGTTCTTGAGCTACCTGTGGAAGTATCCCACCGAACGCCGCCCCGGAATCCTCCAAAAGCTGGAACAAGCATCTATCGAGAAGACCGTGATCGTGCTGCGCTCTCCCGATGAGGTGGACCGATTCGTCGCCGAACTGGAGAGGTCAGGCGCATGAGCGACCGTTCCGCCGGCATACTGCTCCACCCCACGTCCCTGCCCGGTCCATACGGCATCGGGGAACTCGGACCCGAAGCCCTGCGGTTCGTCCGGTTCCTGGAGGAGGCAGGCCAGCGGCTGTGGCAGACTCTGCCCCTCGGTCCCACTGGCGACAGCGGCTCACCGTATTCCGCTTACTCCGCTTTCGCAGGGAACCCGCTGCTCATCAGCACGGAAAGACTCGTCGAGGAGGGATTGCTGAAGGCGGGTCTCCCGAAAGCCGCGAGCGGCCCGGTGGACTATCCGGCTGTCATGGCTGTCAAGGAGAAGAGACTGCGAGAAGCGTTCGGGCGAGCGCGGCCCGGCAAGGAACTCGAAGAGTTTCGCGAAGGGCATCGAGCATGGCTCGGGGACTACGCACTGTATGCTGCCCTGAAGAGGAAGTTCGGTAACGCGCCGTGGACTGCGTGGGAGGGCGATTTGAGGCTTCGGGAGCCGAGGGTGATGGCGCGGGTCCGCAGGGAGCTGGCGCACGATATTCTCTTCCACGAGTGGGCGCAGTACCGCATCTTCCGG
>JACDGB010000412.1 GCA_013815485.1 Rubrobacter sp. | reverse complement strand
GATCTCTTCCGCGCTCCGTCGTTTCCTTCATATATCTCCTTTCGAGGGTCGTTAGTTGCGGGGAGGGGCGACCATTACCACGACGCCGAGGATGGCGATCAGGGCTCCCAGAACGTCGTATCTGTCTGGGCGCCATCCCTCCACCAGAACTCCCCAGAGGAGCGCGAGCGCGATGAAGACGCCACCGTAGGCCGCGTAGACACGCCCGAAGGCTTCGATGGGTTGCAGGGCCGCGACGATCCCGTACAGAGCGAGGATCCCGGCCCCGAGCAGGGCCCAGGCTAGGGGCTTGTCCTGGCGAAGCCATCCCCACACCAGGTAGCCCCCGCCGATCTCACACAGCCCTGCCAGAACAAACAAACCACCGATAGCGAGCAACTTCATCATCCACAGCCCCCTTTCTAAACGCCTCTTTGGCGGAAGAGCCGGAGGCCGTTGAGGGTCACGGCGATGGAGGTGCCCATGTCGGCGAGGACCGCGAGCCAAAGCGCCACGAGCCCGAAGGGAGCAAGGAGCACGAAAATCCCCTTGATGGCGATGGAGACGACGACGTTCTGGCGGATGATCCTCTCCGCCGCCCGCGAGAGCGTTATCGCTTCGGCGAGCTTCGTCAGGTCGTCTTGCATGAGCGCGACATCGGCAGTCTCCAGGGCCACGTCCGTGCCCGCCGCCCCCATTGCGAATCCGACGGACGAAACGGCCAGGGCCGGCGCATCGTTGACGCCGTCACCGACCATGCCAGCCGCGCCGTGCTCCCGGACGAGGCCGCGCACCGCCTCCACCTTCCCCTCCGGGAGGAGCCCGGCCCGGTAGCCGATGCCGAGCTCCCCGGCTATCCGGCGGGCCGGCGCCTCGGCGTCGCCCGTGAGCATCACTAATTCCGTCACACCGGTGTCCCTCAGGGTCTCCAGTGTCCTTCGCGCGTCCGGGCGCACGGCGTCCATGAGCCCGAAGACGGCCAGGATGTGTCCTTCGCCGCCGAGCAAGACCGGCGTCTCGCCGGCTCGCTCGACTTCTTCCAATGCTTTTTCCGCTCTATCAAGGGGGATCTCCTTTTCGGCGAAGAGCCTGGGGCTTCCGATCACGTACCGCCGACTCCGGATATCTCCCTCCGCTCCTCGTCCCGCGACCGACCGGAAACCCGTGACTGATGGTAAATCGTCGAGAGAACGGGCTTCGGCGGCGGTCAGGATCGCGTGCGCCAGCGGATGCTCCGACCGCCGTTCCAACGCTGCCGCGAGTTTCAGTACCTCGTCCCCGGACTCGCCGTTCAGCGCCACCACGCGAGAGACGAAGGGCCGTCCCTCGGTAAGGGTGCCGGTCTTGTCGAAGGCGAGAGCCTTCAACCTGCCCGCCGCCTCAAGCGCCGCGCCGCCCTTCACCAGGATGCCGCGCCGGGATGCCGCTCCTATCCCGGAGACGACCGTGACGGGCGTGGAGATCACCAACGCGCACGGACAGGCGATGATGAGCAACGCCAGCGCCCGGTAGAACCACTCCCCGAATGTGCCCCCGAGCAGCGGCGGCACGACGGCCAGGGAGATCGCCACGGCCACCACCACCGGCGTGTAGGTTCGTGAGAAGCGGTCCACGAACTGCTCCGCGGGAGCCTTCGTCGCCTGGGCCTCTTCCACGAGGCGTGAGATCCTCTGCAACGTCGAGTCGCTGGCGCGCTTCGCCGTCCGCACCAGCATTCCGCCCGATCCGTTGAGGCTGCCGGAATACACCGCATCACCCGGACCTTTCTCGACCGGCAGGCTCTCGCCCGTGACCGGGGCCTCGTTCACCGCCGATGCGCCTTCCACGACCTCGCCGTCCACCGCCAACCGCTCGCCGGGCCGGACGACAACGACTTCCCCGACGCCAACCTCATCCGAGGGGACGACCATCTCGGAGCCGCCTCTGTTGATGAGGACTTCCTCCGGGGCGAGCCGGGCGAGCGCGCGCACCGCCCCGCGAGTGCGGTCCACGGCGTAGACCTGAAGGGCGTTCCCGGCGGAGAAGAGGACCACGACCGAAGCCGCCTCGGCCCATTGCCCGATCCCGGCGGCCCCGATCGTGGCCGCGCTCATCAGCACGTTCATGTCGAGGTGCCGGGCACGCAATCCCGCCAGGGCGGAGTGGAAGATCCGGAACCCCCCAACCACGATGGCTGCTGTGTAGACCCCGATCCGCGCAAGATCCGGGCCACCGGCTAGCGAGAGCGCGAGCCCCACGAGCAACAACAGCGCGGAGGCGGCCGTGAGCAACGTCCGCGGGGCGCGCCAGAAAGGCGTCTGTTCCGTCTCTCCGGCATGGCTCACGCCGTAGCCGGCGGCCCGGACAGCTTTCTCGATCTCCTCTACCGTGAGACCGGTATCATGCTCGGCGTCCAGACGACCGGCGGCGAAGTTGACCACGGCGCGGCGCATCCCCGGCAGCGCCGCCACGCGCCTCTCGATGGTCGTGGCGCAACTCGCGCAGTCCATCCCCTCGACCCGCACCACCGTCCGCTCCGTATCGGTTGCCCGATCCAGTTCCGGCGGCTTCGCGGCGGGAGACTCCTCGACTGGCGTCTGTCCGATGACGGGGAGCATCTTTCTTGGACGGCTCACGATTCTGTTCCCACGGGTCTCGTCTCGCCGAGCACGGCGGCGAGGAGTGAGTTGCCCTCTTCTGTAAGCTCGTACATGACCA
>JACDGB010000411.1 GCA_013815485.1 Rubrobacter sp. | reverse complement strand
AGTCCTCTATTCTCCCGATGACCCATCGGCGGCCGTGGTCTCCGTGGAGCCGCAGAGCGGGGCTATCCGGGCGCTCGCCGGTCAGGAGGGAGACTTCAACCTCGCGCTCGACGCCCGGCGCCAGCCTGGCAGTTCCTTCAAGCCCTTCGTGCTCGCCACCGCGCTCAAGCAGGGAGTCTCGCCCGAGACGACATATGTTTCCCAGTCCCTCGACGTGAGCTTCCAGGACAGGAACTACACCATCCACAACTACGATTACGTGGAGCGCGGGGAGATCTCCGTCTCTGAGGCGACCGCTGAATCGGACAATACAGTCTACGTCCAACTCGCGGCGGACCTCGGCCTTGAGAACGTGGTCGAGACGGCGGGCGACCTTGGCATCTCTACCCGCGTGGAGCCGTATCCTGCGACGGCCATCGGGGGGCTTGGCGTCGGGGTCAGCCCGCTTGACATGGCCTCCGCCTATGCGACCTTCGCTGGCGGCGGCATCCACCGCGAGCCGTACACGATAGAGAGGATCGAGCACTCCAGCTTCGGCGATACCGAGCCGTTGTTCGACCATCGCATCGCGGGCCGCAGGGCGATGAGCGGGAGCGAGGCCGCCGCCGCAAGCCAGGTACTGCGCGGCGTCGTGGAGGACGGGACGGCCACCATGTTCCACGATCTGGACGAGGAGATCGGCCGCCCCTCCGCCGGCAAGACCGGCACTTCCAACGATTTCGCCGATGCCTGGTACGTGGGCTACACGCCCCGGCTCTCGACCGCCGTGTGGGTCGGCTACCCTGAGAACCGTCGCTCGATGGTCGGCGTCCACGGCATCGAGGAGCCGAACGGCGAGACCTTGCCAATGGATATCTGGTCCCTCTACATGGCCGAGGCCACCGCCGGAGAGCCGCAATTGGGCTTCCCGGACGCCAACCTGGAACGCTACAAAATCCTCGAACGCGGTTACGCCGCCGCTTACCCATCATACGGTATGTTCAGCGGCGGTTCGAGTGCCTTCATGCTGACACCGGATGGTTCTTGATTACAATGGCGGGCCATGGATCTCGATAACCTGTTCGGTGGATCGTTCGTCAACTGGGAGGCTGTCGCGGGTTCCTGGACGAAACGAACCATCTCCTCCAGACTCCTCCTTCTCGCCGCCCGCCGCTATCTATCCGGCATGAACCCGGAGCCCGACGCGGAGCGCGCCGAGTCCATCGGAATCGCGCCCCTCCCGGATGAGGTGAAACGAGCCTACGCCGCGCCTCCGGCCACCGCCAGCGTTGATGCGGCCACTGGTCTGTGGGGAGCGTTCGTTGACGCGGCCCTCGTCGCCGAGCTGGAGATAGTCTCCTACGGCGAGCGTCCGCCGCTGCTCAACGAGTTGCGGGTGGGGCTAGACCGGGCGGCTTCGGAGGCTGGTGAGGGAACGGACCTCGCCCGGTGGTTCACTGCCCGCGGCGACGCCTTGCCGGGCGAGGATCTCCCCGAAAACCCCGAATATCTGCCCGTGTAGCGTGTCAGCACTTCAGCTATCCGCTGGCGTCCGGGATGATTTGCTTTCCGGGCTTTCTTGATCGGCTGACAAGCTGGCTGTGTCTGAATAGAATGGTCTTTCATTGAAGGTGAAAATCAGGAAAAGGAGGGTCGGACTTGGAGTCCATACCCAGCGCCAGTTACAGCATGACCTTGCGGGTCGCGTTTCCGCACGAGGCGGGTTCGCTCGGCAGAATACTGACCTCCGTTGGCGATGCCGGGGGCATGGTCGGGGCCATAGATATCGTGCGGATGCAGAAGGACAAGACCATCCGCGACGTGACCGTGAACGCTCGGGACTCCGAGCACGGGCAGAAGATCGTTGACGTCGTCGGCGGTCTCCCTGAGGTAAAGGTCGTCAATGTCTCTGACCGGACGTTTCTGGTGCATCTTGGGGGCAAGATCGAGGTGAACCCGAAGCTTCAAATCCGGACTCGCGATGACCTTTCGATGGTCTATACGCCGGGTGTTGCCCGCGTCTGCCGGGCTATTTATCAGGATCCGGAGCGAGCCTTCAACCTCACCATCAAACGCAACACGGTCGCTGTCGTCACCGATGGAACGGCGGTCCTCGGGCTCGGGGATATCGGTCCGGAGGCGGCGATGCCGGTCATGGAGGGGAAGGCGGCTCTCTTCAAGGAGTTCGCGGGCGTGGATGCGTTTCCCATCTGCCTGGACACGAAGGACGTGGATGAGATCGTGAACACCGTCAAGAACATCGCGCCGGGCTTCGGGGGGATAAACCTGGAGGACATATCCGCGCCGCGGTGCTTCGAGATCGAAGAACGACTGAAGCGGGAGATCGAGATCCCCGTCTTCCACGACGACCAGCACGGAACCGCGATAGTGGTGCTCGCGTCGCTAATAAACTCCCTGAAGATCGTGGACAAAAAGATGGAGGACCTCCGCGTGGTCATAAGCGGCGTAGGCGCCTCCGGCGTCGCATGCGCGAAGATGATGATGGCCGCCGGAGCAACGAACATCGTGGGCAGCGATAGTCAGGGCATTGTCCACGAGGGACGTGACAACCTGAACGAGTCCAAGCGGTGGTTTGCCGAGCACACCAACCCCGAGGGGCGCGAAGGAGACCTGGCGGCGGCGATGCAAGGTGCGGACCTGTTCCTCGGGCTCTCCGCGCCTGGCGTGCTTTCGGTGGAGCACCTGGACAA
>JACDGB010000082.1 GCA_013815485.1 Rubrobacter sp. | reverse complement strand
ACCACGACGGATGGGGCCCAGATCAGGGCCGGCGGCCTCTTGCGCGGTCTCGCTCCCTGTAGCCGACCCGCCAGCGCCGTGAGGACGGACATCGTTAGAGGACCCCCGTCTCCTGCAAAAGCTCCAACGTCCCCTGGAGGTCGTCGAGGTTGCTCAGGTCCACGTTTGGGCTCTCTATCTCGGAGAGCGGGATCAACCCGTCTTGGATCTCGACGCCCTCGATCATTGGATACTCGTAAGTCTCGTCGGCGAAGAACTGCTGCGCTTCCTGAGAGAGCAGATATTCGATAAAGGCTTCGGACGCCTCGGGGTTGTCGGCGGTGTCCATAACCCCGGCTCCAGCCGCAAGGACGAGCGCGCCCGGATCGCCGTTCTTCAGGTAGTAGTTGCGCGCCCCGAAGTCATCGCCTTGCTCCTCGAGTGCGCGGTAAAGGTAGTAGTGGTTCACGAAAGCCACGTCCACCTCGCCGGCGGCGACGCCTTCCAGGGCGGTCAGGTTGTCAGGGTACACCAGCGGATCGTTGGCCTGGATGCCCTCCAGCCACTCCCTGGCCCGGTCTTCGCCCTCTATTTCACGCAGGGCGGTGACGAACGCCTGGAACGAGCCGTTAGTTGGCGCCCAGCCGATCCTGCCGCTCCACTCCTCGCCGGTGAAGTCGAAGATAGAGTCAGGCAACTCTTCCGGGGACAGTGTCTCGGTGTTGTACGCGACGACCCGCGCCCGCCCCGAAGTGCCGACCCAAAGCCCATCCGGTGACCGGAAATGCTCCGGCACCCGCTCCAGCGTGCCTTGCGGAAGCTCCCGGAAACGGTCCTCGTCCGTCAGGGCCCCGAGCGCGCCTGGGTCCTGGGCGAAGAACACGTCAGCGGGGCTGTTGTCACCTTCCTCCAGGATAGTGGCGGCGAGCTCCGCAGTGTCCCCGTACCTTACCTGAGCGTCGACGCCGCTCTCCTCCTCGAACTGCTCGATGATGGGCTCGACCAGAGCCTCTTCGCGCCCGGAGTATATTACCAGCGACCCTTCCTCAGGCCGGAAAGGCTCCTCCTGGGTCGTCTCTCCCGTGGTTCCCCCGGCCTGCTTACCTCCACCCGGAGGTTCCTCTCCACAGGCGGCCAACAACGCCGAAATCGCTAGTGCCAGCGCCAGTCCAGCCGTGCGTGAAAACCACTTTCCGTGCCGGCGCATATCCAGTACCCGTGCTTCCTTCACTGCGACGAGCCTCCTCTCGGTCGAGGCCATTTTCGTAATGACAATCGTTTGCAATAGTATCAGGGGCAGGGTAGTGTAGCTTGTAGTGTCGCGTCAAGAGTCAGGCGGGTAGGATGTGAGTTGGATCAAAGTCCGGGCGATGGGATGTCTTGCCCGAGATGCTTGAAGCGATCCTCATCCTAGTCTCTCTGTACCTGCCGGGACACTTCCTGGGCCGCGCCCTGTCGCGCAAGGGCGATGGATGGGCGGAGGCGGTATTGTTGCGGGTCGCGGGCTCCGCCGCGGTCGCTGCTCCGGTGCTGGTTTTGTTGTCGCTCGCGGGATGGTTCACGGTGCCGGTGATCTGCGTCAGTTTTCTGGCGTGTACGGCCCTCGCGTGGTTCGCCGGGCGCGGGGCCGGAGCGTCTATTCAGTCCTCGTGGTGGGACGCCGGAGTTCTCGGGCTCGTGGCGGGGAGCTTCGCGCTGTATGGGCGTCCGGCGGAGTACGTCGTCAACAGCCGGGACCCTGGCGTATACACCTTGTTTGCCCGGAAGCTCGCGTATACGGGAGATTTGCTGCACCAGGATCCCCTGGTGCGGAAGGTGGCGGGATTCCATCCGTTTCTGGAAGGAAAGAAGTATCCCGGCTTCTACATCGAGGGCGACGCCCTGATCGTACCTCAGTTCTTCCCCGGTCCTATCGCCCTGATGGGATTCGGCGACCTCGTGGGAGGGATTTGGGGCGGCCTCTACGTCGTGCCCATTCTTGGCGCGCTTTGCGTGGGGATGGCGTTCGTGCTCGGTCGGGGGGTCTTTGGACGATGGGCGGGTTTGCTCGGGGCGGCGACCCTGGCGGTTGGTTACACGCAGGTATGGTGGTCCCGGCAGCCGTCCAGCGAGATCCCATCGCAGTTCTTCGTCCTCTCTGGATTGTGGCTCGCCGCCCGCTTCGTCCGGGGAGCCGGCCCTCTCACCGGCGTCCTGGCCGGCCTGACACTCGGCGGCGTGATGCTCATGCGCCCCGATGGATTCCTCGCCGCCATCGCCCTGCCAGCTCTCTTCGGCTACGATTTGCTCCTCGGGCGGCAAGCCTCTCGCTGGCTGTATCCCGGCGTTCCGCTCGCGCTCTTCGCGGGGGCCTCGCTCGTGTACCTGAACACCATCGGCGGACGATATCTGTACGTCATCTACAGCGAGCACGGCCTGAACCGATTCCTCGGGCTGCCGCCGTATGTGATCGGTGCTTCCGTCCTCGTGGCCGGCGCATTCTTCTTCGTCCGGCATCGGTGGGGAAGGTGGCTGGCGGACTGGCTGGAGGTTCATGGCCGGGGGCTCGCGCTGGCCGGAGCTTTGTGCGTGGCCGGTCTCGCGCTGTGGGCCTATTTCGTCCTTCCGGTGCCGTGGGAGAATCTGCCGGAAGACTCGCGCGGCTTCAACGACTACCGGACCCAGGTATTGGTCCGCATGGCGTGGTTCACGACGCCCGCCGTGGCGATCCTCGGTCTCGTCGGATTCTTGCTCGCGGCCCGGCGGATGGACGCGCCGAAGGCGATTGTTCTGGGGGCATTCCTAGCTTTCGGGGTACTGTACGTTGCCATCCCCAACGTCGCGCCGGATCTGCCGTGGGCCACCCGGCGCTTCGTCCCCGCCGTGTTCCCGATCCTGTGTCTGATGGCCGGATACGCGGCGGTCGAGGTGGGACGATACCTTGGACAGGCGTGGGACTGGCGCGTGGGGATCGCCGTCTCCGGGGCACTGGCGGCGGTTGCGCTCGGGTGGACCGTACGGGCAATGCTGCCCATAGCTGGCGTGACAGAGTACGAGGGCGCGGTCGCGGCGTTCGAGCGTATCGAAGCGAAGATCCCCGAATCCCGCGTAGTCTTCGTGGAGAGCCCGGACGGCTTCGACTTCACCGCCTCGACCTTCGAGTACCTTCACGACCGCCCCGTCCTCCCCTACGATCACGATCGCTTCATCAGCGAAGTGGACGAACTCCGGGACGCTGGGCTCTTGCGGGACGCCGCGTACGTGACCACCGATGGAGGACCGGCGCCGCTTCTCTCGGACGTGGACTTCCGCCAGATCGGCGACGCGAAGCTCGAACTGCCGCGCCTCGCCCCGACGGAGGGCCACGAAAGCAAGCTATCCGCCGAAGCCGACCCTGCGCGGCTCGAGTACCGTATATTCCGGGTCGAGGAAGAACGATAGGTATTTGTCGGGTACACAACGACTGCAAAGTCCATCCTTCCGCCATCTCCTTGCGTAAATGACAATCATTTGCATTAAATGTGGACGAACGGTAATGTATGGACGGTCGGCGGGTCGAATTTCGAGTGAGGAGGGCGTGACGTAGATCCGGGAGTCTGGCATACGGGCGCGGCGCCGGTGGTGACGGAGAGGTCTTCGCCGTGGCTGCGTGACGCTGAACCTTCCTGGCGGACGGTTCGTATCGGGTTGGGGGGTGGGAGACCTTGAAACCCGCTTCCAAGTTCGAGATCGTCGCGGCGCGAGCCTGGAACGTCCTCAACGAAGGAAAATCATTCCATCCGGTCTTCGTACTCGGGACGTTTCTCTTGTTGCACGCCGCGGGGCTGACAAACGGCGAGTTCTGGTCACGGGCGCTTCCTGGGATCCTGCTCGCAGCGCCGCTGGTACTCGTGTTCGTGTACTACGATTTTCCGCTCCGGCTGCGGTGGGCGTTGTGGATATTTCTGGCGGCGTTCGTTTTCGTGTTCCGGTTCGTGGACTTCGGCGCGGTGTTTCTAGCTCTCGGGCTGTATGTTTTCTTCACGGTCTTTTTCTGGGGGACGTTTTACTATCATCTGCGAACGGGCGCCCCGAGGAATAACTTCGTCCGGTTCTGGCGGCTGGTGCTTGAGAACCCGGACTCGACCAGCGGGAACTTCCTGGAGCAAATACCGAAGGCCCTGACCGTGCTTCTCGCGCTGGAGTACCTGGTAGCGGCGCCGTTGACCGCCGGGCGCGCCGGTCTTGTCCTCGGTTTCACGGCGGTGGTCGCCATTGCGGGCTACTTTATTCATCGGCTGTTATTCGATTGGAAGCCGGTGTATCCGGTGGAGCCGACGCGGGAGTTGAACCGGGACGCGGCGCTTGCTCGACGGGTGATCGTGGTCGTCATAGACGGCTGCCGCCTCGACCGTTTCCACGAGGCGGAGAAGCCGTACCTCGAGAGGATGATGCAAAGCGGCTCCGTCTACGAGAGCGTGGAGACGGTGTACCCGGCCCGGACGGTGGTGTGTTTCTCCTCGATGTTCACCGGAGCCGCGCCGGAGGCTCATGGCATCAGGTCCAACCTCGTTCTGAAGTTCGGGCTGAAGGTGGAGAGCATCTTCGATGTGCTGCGGCGGGCTGGAAAGCGGGGACGAATAGTTGGGATCGCGCACCTCATAGACGCCTTTGGGGACGACGTGGCGAGCGTGACCAGCGTGGCCCACAACGACAAAATAGATGGGAACCTCATCGCCGCCGCGGAGCGTGAACTGGAGGAGCAAGACCCCGATCTGCTCGTGCTTCAGCTTTTGGCGGTGGACCAGAACGGCCATGTGCGCGGGACTTACTACCCTGAGTACGTGGAGCGGATCGAGATCACCGACCAACTCATCGAAGGGTTCATGGGATGGTGCGGGGAACGAGGCTACCTCGACGACGAGACCGCCGTGATCCTGATGGCCGACCACGGCCAGGGACGCGGCATCGGGGCGCACGGCCATCTCTCCGAGGGAGAGCGTTTCGTACCGTTCGCCATGTGGGGAAGCGGCATTGCGAAAGGACAGACCATAAAAGAGCCCGCCTCCATCATGGACCTCGCCCCGACGATCTCGTACCTCCTCGGCGTCGAACCGCCGAAAGGCTCCACGGGACGGGTCTTGATGGACGCGCTGGCGAGGGAGCGGGCGTCGTGAGGCTGCTGGCGGTCGTCGTGCCGGCTAAAGACGAGGAAGCCACCATCGGAGAACTGCTCACCCGGATCGCCCGCGTCCGCGTGCCAGGATATGAGTTGCGTGCGTTCGTGGTGGATGATGGATCTTCGGATCGAACGGCGGAGATTTCGGAGCGGCACGGGGCCGTCGTGATCCGTCACCCCGCCAACCGCGGCCTCGGAGCCGCGCTGCGTACCGGGCTGCGGATGGCCGTGGACGCCAACGCGGAGGCGGTCGTCTACCTCGACGCGGACCTCGAATACAGCCCGGAGGACATACCCCGGATCATGGAGCCCATCCTCTCCGGGCGCGCGGACTATGTGCTTGGTAGCCGCTTTTCACGCGGCGTGCCCGGTATGAGGCCGCACCGTTGGATTGGCAACCACGTTTTCACCGCGTTGCTGTCGCTGCTCGCCGGACGGTTCATCTCCGATGGGCAGACAGGGATGCGGGCCTTCTCGCGCGAAGCCGCCAGCGTGGCGGAGATCGTCCACGACTACAATTACGCTCAGGTCCTCACCCTCGACCTGCTCCGCAAGGACATGAGGATGGAGGAGGTCCCGATAAACTACCGCGTCCGGGAACACGGCGAGTCGTTCGTGGACTGGAGTTATCCGGCGAAGGTCCTACCCGCCATCTGGCGCGAGCTTCGCAGCCCGTAGCCTAGCCGCGAAGCCGCTCGATGACCGCTTCGGTCACCTCGTCCATCTTGGCGGAGCCGCCGAGGTCTCCGGTCTTCGTTCCGCTTTCTAGCGTCGTTTCCAAGGCTTCGACGATGCGGCGTCCGGCTGCGTCGTATCCGAGGTGATCCAGCATCATGGCGCCGGCCCAGATCGCGCCCGTGGGGTTCGCCACTCCCTTGCCGGCGATATCCGGGGCGGAGCCGTGGATGGGCTCGAAGAGCGAAGGATAGTCGCCTTCGGGATTGAGATTGGCCGAGGGCGCGATGCCGATGGCCCCGGAGACGGCCGCCGTCACCTCCGAGAGGATGTCACCGAGGAGGTTCGAGCCTACGACCACGTCGAAGCTCTCGGGGTCAAGGACGAGGCGGGCAGCCAGCGCGTCCGCGTGCATGAGGGATGCCTCGATGTCCGAATATTCCTCTGATACCTCGCGGAACACCTCATCGAAAAACGGCATGGTGATGGAGATGCCGTTGGATTTGGTCGCCCCGGTGAGGCGGCCCCGGCGCGTGCCGGCCAGATCGAAGGCGTAGCGGATGATGCGCTCCAGGCCGTGACGGGTGAAGACGCTATCTTGAATCGCCACCTCGCGCGGAGTGCCCGCGAAGAGCCGTCCGCCGGAGTCCGAGTACTCGCCCTCGGTGTTCTCGCGCACGACGGTCACGTCCAGGACGCCGGGCTTGCGTAGCGGGCTCTCGACGCCGCGCAGGAGGCGGGCCGGGCGCAGGTTCACGTACTGGTCGAAGTTGCGCCGGATGGGGATCAAGAGCTGCCACAGCGATACGTGATCCGGAACCGTCGGCCACCCAACCGCCCCGAGATACAAAGCATCGAAGCCGGATAGAACCTCTATTCCATCCTCCGGCATCATCCGACCGTTCTCCAGATAATATTCGCAGCCCCAGGGAAACTCCGTGAACTCCAGGTCTAGCGCGGGGTCCCCTTCCGCAACCGCTCGCAAAACCCGCATCCCAGTCTGGACGACCTCCGGCCCGATGCCATCCCCCCCAACTACCGCTATCCTCGACATCCCCGCCATCCTTTCCTCTATCCCATACTGTCAGACGCCATGCTAGCAACGCCCGCCCATCCCGTCAGCCCGATCACGCCTCGTAGCATTCAATATCTTGCGTGATACTCGAGTCTCAGGCCGTTCGGCGGCGCCTCGGGCGTTTGAGGATTTATCGCAGCCGTCACCCTCGAAGGCTCCGGAAGGAAGGGCGGCGGAGTTCATGGGCTATCTGAAAGGGACTCTGAAGGATAGAGGCGCGGTGTAGTGCGACTGGGATCCGGCCTCAGCCGGTAGTCTCCTGGAAAAGCAGTGATGTGAGGTATCATTACGGTTCAGGGAGAAAGGAGGCATTTATGAGCAATGATCGTAGCGACCGTACGGAACAGGCTGCCGAAGAGTTGGTGGAAGCCGCCCGCGACTCATACCGGGTGGCCGTGGATCGAGCCTTCGAGGCGCGTGCGAGCCACGTTCGGATGACCCGTCATTACTTCGAGGACGGCATCGGGCTGCTCGAGGATCACTC
>JACDGB010000410.1 GCA_013815485.1 Rubrobacter sp. | reverse complement strand
ATACTGGCCCGCATCCTGGCCCGCGAGCCCCTGAACCGCTCGATGCGCTCCTTCGGCGCCACGGAACTACGCGCCAACGCCCCCGGCGCCAACGCCCCCGTGCAACTCGACGGCGAGATCTGGGGCCGCCTCCCTATGTCCTTCCGCATCGAGCCAAAAGCGTTGCAGGTGATCCGGTAGCTGCGAAGTTTTCCGAGGCTAGCGGCCACCTCGCAAGGAGTGAAAGGAGGCGTGATGCCCTCTTCGATCTACAGGAGCCTAGAAGGCGAAACGGAGATCATGGCGCTCTACGACGATGCGCTGACCTGCCTCGGCGCCGGCCTGGAAAGCCTCGTGGTCGGGACGAGCATGGGCAACACCCAAGTCCTGGCGGCCGGGCCAGAAGACGCCGCGCCGCTCGTGGTCCTCTCGGGAGGCAACTTCCTTAACCCGGCTTGCCTGGAGTGGTTCCTGCCGCTTGCGGAGAGCCGGCGGGTCTACTCGCCGGACATCATCGGACAGCCCGGAAAGAGCGCGCCGTCCCGTCCTTCCTCGAAAGGCGACGGGCATGCGCGCTGGATGGAGGAGGTCCTCGACGGTCTCAGCATACGAAGAGTGCCGTTCGTGGGGATCTCCTACGGGGCCGGCATCACCCTGCGGGTCGCGGGGCACTCACCGGAGCGCGTCTCGGGCGCGGTCCTCATCTCGCCGTCCGGGCTCGTCGGCGGTTCGATCCCCCGGATGCTCGTCGAGGTCGTGCTGCCGATGATCATGTACCGTCTCTCCCCGAGCGGAGACCGGCTCCGTAAGTCCACCAGCCCACTGCTGACGGAGGAAGACGAAGACCTCACGCGACAGATCGGAGCCGTCTATCGCTGGGTAAAGCTGGACTCCGACCTCCCCCGCAAGGCCACAGCCGAAGAACTGGAAGACTTCGGCTCCCCGACGCTGGTCTTCGCCGCCGAAAACGACATCTTCTTCCCCGGCGAAGCCGTACTGGAGCGCGCGAAGGAGATCATCCCTAACCTCGTCTCCGCCGAACTCCTCAAAGGCTGCCGCCACATCCCCTCCGGCGAAACCTTCACGCTCATCAACGAGAAGACTGGACAGCTTCTACGGGAACACGGTCTGTAGCGGCTACCGGCGCTCGACGAAGGCGAGCCTCAACCCCAGCCCGACAAGCACGCCACCGGGGATCCAACCCATTCCGCCCGCCAACTTCGGACGAGTCCTCAACCACGCTCCCAGGGTTCCCGAGAACAGGGCGATGGCGCTGAAGATCACCCAGGTGAGGAGCGCGAAGGTCAGCCCGAGCGCCAGTAGCTGGAGGGCCGTGCCGCCCGCATCCGCGTCCGCGAACTGCGGCAAGTAAGCCAGGAAGAACACGGCGATCTTGGGGTTCAACACGTTCGAGGCCACGGCCTGAGCGAAGACGCTCCGCAGCCCCACCCGCGGCGTCCCTTCGGCGAGAACAAAGCTCTCCCTGTCGAGCAAGGCTTTGACGCCGAGGTAGATCAGGTACGCAGCCCCCACATACTTGACCACGCTGAACGCCACCGCCGACCGCGCTAGCAGCACCGAAAGCCCCGCCGCCGCGAACAGCGAATGCGTCACCAGACCAACGCTCGCCCCCGCAGCCGAAACCAGTGCCGCTTTTCTACCCAGGGTGACGCCACGGGTGAGAACGAGGATGTTGTCAGGCCCTGGCGCGACGATCACGACCAGCGAGGCGGCAAGGAACAGGATCAGGTTCCCATCGCGCAATTCCCGTCCACTCCTCCATTCGCAACGCCCGGCTTCTATCCATCAACCTCCTTTTACTCAACCGTCACGCTCTTGGCGAGGTTGCGCGGTTTGTCCACGTTTAGGCCGCGAGATTTGGCGACGTGGTACGCGAGCAGTTGCAACGGCACGCTCCAGACTATGGGGCCGAGGAGATCCGGCGCCTCGGGGACCGGCAATACGGCGCGGGCCGAACGCCGGGCGGCCTTGTCATCATCGCGGGCCACCATTATGACGTTGGCGCCGCGGGCTATGGTTTCCTCGACGTTGGAGAGTGTCTTCTCGCGCAGGAGGCCATCTCCGATGACGGCGACGACGGGGCAATGCTCGTCAACGAGGGCTATGGGGCCGTGCTTCATCTCGCCTGACGGGTAGCCCTCGGAGGGGAGGTAGGATATCTCCTTTAGCTTCAACGCCCCTTCGAGCGCCGCCGGATACGCGATGCCACGCCCGAGAAATAGAGAACAGCGCGCCCCCTCGAAGACTTCGACGACCACCTCCATCCTCCCTTCGAGAAGGCCGAGCGTCTCCTCGACCTTCTCCGGCGCGAGACGTAAGGAGCGGCCCAGGTCCAATAGTTCACCTTCGGGCACGGTCTCCCGAACGCGGGCCAGTTCCAAAGCCAGTAGACCCAGGGCAGCTATCTGGGCGACGAAGGTCTTGGTGGCGGCGACGCCTATCTCCGGTCCCGCCTTCGTTAGCAACACGGCATCGGCCTCGCGGGTGATGAGAGAACCCTGCGTATTGGTGACGGCAAGCACCCGGCCACCGAACTCCCGCGCAGCCTCCACCGCCGCTAGCGTATCCGTCGTCTCGCCGCTTTGAGAGATGGCTACGACGAGCGTCCGTTCGTCGCCGATGGGTTCTGCGTACCGGTACTCACTCGCCACGACGACCTCGACCGGGATGCGGGCGTACCGCTCGATGGCGTG
>JACDGB010000409.1 GCA_013815485.1 Rubrobacter sp. | reverse complement strand
GCTCGGGCGCTGGACCTCGCGGAGACCATGAACGAACCGCGCGCTCTCGCCCGGGCCCACAACGCCGCGGGCATGCTCGCCCGGAGCCGCGAGGACTGGGATGCCGCCCGACAGCACCTGGAGCGCAGCCTGACGCTTGCGGAGGCCCTCGGCGACCCGGACGCGCGGGTGGCGGCACTCAACAACCTGGCCCTCGCCCACGCGGCGGCCGGCGACACGGAGCAGGCCATTCGGGAAACCGAAGCCGCATTGCCTCTTTGCGTGGCAACTGGGGACCGTCACCGGGAGGCGGCGCTCCGCAACAACCTCGCCGACCTGTTCCACGCCGCCGGACAGCCGGAGAAGTCCATGTCCCAGCTCAAGATAGCCGTGGAGATTTTCGCCGAGGTTGGCGAAGAAGAGACAATGCAACCAGGGATCTGGAAGCTCACCGAATGGTGACGGGGTAGCGTGCTCAAGCGATTTGCGGAGGCTCAACCCCCTGCAAAACCACGCCATCAGCCTTCAGTTGTCACCGGCTCTTTGATCTTGCGCTTCCCGAGTTCCTCGATACGCGCTGTCCCGTCGCTCGTTTCATCCTGTGATGCCTCGCCTCCGGGCCGCGCTGGATGGAGTCCGGGGCGAGAGTCCCTTCTTCAGGCTCTGTCACGAGGACGTACCGGGCACTGGCGTCTCCGTATTCGATCACCGTCGGCCCGTCCGGGTCCGAACGTCTGGCGTAGAGCCCGAACATGCCTACGAGCAGCAGCGTGAAGATGAGCAGGAATAGCCCAGACCCGACCGCGTGGTATCCGGATGCATCGTCTCCGAGGCCAGGGAAGTGGGTCACCAGCCCGAGTTGATCGGAGACCACATAAAACGCCGCGCCCAGTATGGCCGCCGGTCCCAACCACCGCATCACCGCCGAAACCTTCGCCTTCATCTCGCCCTACCTTTCCGAGTCTCTCATCTGCCTGGACCCAGAATATCCTCGGCGCGTTCCGGCGGCGTTACGAAAAGCGTTACGGAAAAAGTTTCGGAAGAATTTTCGGGGGTTTCTATTTCTCGGGCTTCTTCAACCATAGCGAGACGTGCTCCGGCTGCACCGTCTCCCGCACCACCGAGGCCAGATCTTCGTTCAATGTGTCCAGATCCGTCTCGTCCCGAAGCCTGGCGTTGAACGCCGCCAGAGTCCGGACAGCATCGTACTTCTTCCGGTAGAAGCGGCGGTCTATGAAGTCCTGTATGCGCCGCTGCAACGGGTTGAACAGGGCGGCTATCCCAAGAGTCGAGGCGACGACCGCGAGCTGGGATTCCTGTCCCGTGAGCGCGGAAGCCTTGCTGCAGAACCACGACGGCGCCGATGTACACCAGAGCCAGCGACGCGGTCAGCGTGCCGTAGACCAGCGCCCGGTTGATGACGAGGTCTATGTCGAAGAGCCCGGAACGCAGCACCGCCACGCCGATGCTGAGGGGGATGAGCAGCATGACGAGCGGTATCGCGCCCCCGAGCAAAAGCAGGACGAACGGCGAGGTCTCGAAGAGCCGCGGGGCGAAGAAGAGCAGCGGCGCCAGGAGGACGAACAGCGACGAGATCGCCAGCGTCGTGCCGAAGACGACCCACTTTGTCTGCCGCCGCTGCTCCGGGGTGGAGGTGCGACGGTAGCGGTAGACCTGGGACCCGAGCATCCCGAGGACGCAGCACATGAACACCAACGTCTGGGCCATCTCCAACACGGGCGAGCCAGAGTACAGTCCGGGGAACAGGTCGCCGGGAACCTGGAAAGCGAGGAAAGCGACCGCGAGCCAGGGCGTCCAGCGCGGAACGAACCTCCCGTTGGGGAACGTCAAGAAGAAGAGGACGGTGAACACCTCTCCCAGGACCTGCAACCCGCGGGCCGGCACCCACCATGCGGGATGGGACGAGACGAGAATATCGACCCCGGTGGTGGCAAACGTCGCCGTCCCGAACGCCACCAGGAAGAAGGCTACCAGGAGCGCCATCCGGTCGCCGGAGCGCAGCATGAAAACCAGCGCGCCCACCGCCACCCAGACCAGCCTGGCGAAAGTCTCAACCCCGACCACCAGTGCCACGTAGAGTCCGAGCGAGATCCCGGCAGCCTCCAGCCTCCGCAGGCCATCCGAGGAGAGCTGCGAACGCTCTAGGCAAATCCCCGCCGCTTCCCTGCACAGGGCGTTGTATTGCTCGAACAGTAGCGGGATGCTGAAAACCGTGATCGCCAACCCCAAAACCGCGATCATCACCCAGGCAACCCGGACGGCGAAGAGCCCGCCTCTCATGCGGAATCCTGGTGAAAGGCTCGCTTCGTCGGTGGCCGGGAGCCAGAAGTCGGGGAACTAAATTCCGGCCTCACGGCGCCGGGCTCCCGCAGCCACAGGGAGATGTGCTCCGGACGCAACGTCTCGCGCGCCACTTCCGTAAGGTCACCGCTCAATGCGTCCAGGTCCGTCTCGTCCCGCAACCTCGCCGAGAACGCCCGCAACGTCTCCGCCGCATCGTACTTGCTTCGGTAGAACAACCGGTCTATGAAGCTCTGCACGCGCCGGCGCAGCGGGTTGAACAGCGCGGCTATGGCGAGGGTGGAGGCGACTATCACGAGCTGTGAGGATTGTCCCGTGAAGCCGAACATGAGCCCTCTGAGCGCCACCACGCTCCCGAGATACACCAGAGCCAGGGAGACCGTGAGCGCGCCATA
>JACDGB010000408.1 GCA_013815485.1 Rubrobacter sp. | reverse complement strand
GCGATGTACAGTGCCCCGAACAGAAAGCCCGCGAAAACGGCCCAGGCCGTCCAGACCAGGTAACGTCGGTCGGGGCCGATGTGGACCAGCCCGAAGACGATGGATGCCACCACTATCCCGAACTCCGGCTGCATCGCGCCCCGGAAGAAAGCCTCCTCCCCCACCCCGGAGAACAGCGAGAGGAGCAGGAGATCTCGCACCGGAACGCCGTCCACCAATCGCGGGGCGAGTTCGTCGGAGATCTCACGCATCACCGGAGCCAGCCGGTACACCACGAGCCCAAGCAAAACGGTGCAGACAGCGGTGAGAACGCCGAGCGCGAGGCTGATGAGAGTGGAATCGCCAGTGAGCGGGAAATCCCGGCCTCGCAACCCATTCCAGAGCGCGGCGACAACGACCAGAGAGCCGTAGAAAAGAGCCGCCAGCCGTACGAAGCGAGGCCCCACAGGTTAGGCTGGGAGCATATCGTGTGCTTGCGTCGCGGGACGCAACGTGGCGCAAACTGCAAAAGAGTTCATAACCCGATATTGTACCGGATGCGAAAATAGCCTGAGTCCTCTAGTGGGACCCTCGACCGAGACCCGGATGAAGGGGAACGATGATCGACAAGTCAATCTTCAAGGCGTACGACATAAGGGGCGTGTATCCCGATACCCTGGATGAAGACCTCGCCAGGGACATCGGGCGGGCCTACGTCAACCACCTGGGGCTCTCAGGCTCGCGGGTCGTCGTGGCCCGCGACATGCGGCTCTCCGGCGAGACGCTGGAGAAGGCTTTCATCGAGGGCGTGACCGAGGCTGGGGCTGACGTGCTTGACCTGGGGCTCGTCTCCACCGACGCTTTGTACTTCGCCGTCGGGCATCTGGAGGAGCCGGGGGGGGCCATGGTCACGGCTTCTCACAACCCCAAGGAGTACAACGGCTTCAAGCTGTGCCGCGAAGACGCCATCGCCCTCTCCCTGGACGAGGGGATAGGCCAGATCCGGGACCTCATCCTCTCGGGCAAGACGCCGGGCGCCGTGGAATTCCCCGGCTCCGTGGAGGAGGGCGAAATATCGGAGGACTACGCCGAACACTGCCTGAGCTTCATCGAGACGGAGGGGTTGCGGCCGCTGAAGATCGTGGTGGACGCAGGCAACGGCATGGCGGGCAAGATGCTCCCGCCCGTCTTCGAGAAGCTGCCGTTCGAGTACGTCCCGATGTACTTCGAACTAGACGGCGACTTCCCAAATCACCCCCCGAGCCCCATCGAGCCCGAGAACACCGAGGCGCTCCGCGAACGGGTCGTAGCCGAGAGCGCGGACTTCGGGGTGGCATTCGATGGCGACGCCGACAGGGTCTTCGTCATAGACGAGAAAGGGGAAGTGGTCTCCGGGGACCTGCTCGCCGCGCTCGTCGCCAAGAGCGTGCTGGAGAAGAAGCCCGGCGAGACCATCGTGTACAGCGCGGTCTGCTCCAAAGCGCTCCCCGAACTCATCAGGCGAGAGGGTGGCGTCCCCGTTCGCACAAAGGCGGGACATTCGATCATCAAGCCGCAGATGCGAAAGCATGACGCCGCCTTCGGGGGTGAGCACTCCGGACATTTCTACTTCAGAGACAACTACTTCGCGGACTCCGGGATCATCGCCATGCTCACCGTCGCGGAGCTTGTCTCCAACCAGGAGAAGCCCGTATCGGAGTTGCTATCCCCCATAGACCCATACGTGCGCTCCGGTGAGATCAACTCCGAAGTGGAAGATCAGGAAACCGTGATGCAAAAGGTCGAAGAGTTTTACACCGAGCGCGGCGCGGACGTGGATCACCTCGACGGCCTGACCATCGAATTCGACGACTGGTGGTTCAGCCTCCGGCCATCGAACACCGAACCGCTACTACGCCTCAACGTGGAAGCCGAAAACAGCGAGACGATGCAACAGAAGCGTGACGAGTTGCTGGGTTTGATCAGGAGCCAGTAGCCGTGCCGATGTTGGCGAGAGCCAGTTCGTGGAAAGAGATAGTCGAGTTCTACACACGGTTTGCGTCAGTCAACCAGCAATGCCATCCAATGCGTCAGTTCGTCTCGCAGGTAGCGGCATCGAAATATGCGGAAGCTATTTTCCCGAAGACGTCTATGCACACATTGATCGTCTCTCAGGTTGCTGAATTCGAGTGGAACCGTGAGATTCTGAAGATCGACTGTTCGGAGCAGGAATTCCATTTCGAGTACTTCGAACAGCCGGATGTCGAGCAGAGATGGGCGAAAGAATGCTGCGCGACGGAAGGCTTCAGTGCGTTCGAGAGGTCTCTCGCGCTCAAAAAGTGGTTCACATAGGTCGAGAACAAAACAGTGCCCCGCCATATCCAACCGCGAGGCACTGCTTCTATAGCCTGAAACCTCTTTATTCGACGATTATGAGATTATGCACTTCGCGCACGCCTTCGACGCTCGCGGCGATCTCGCTCGCCGCCTCGCGAGCTTCTTCGGATGGCGCGGGGCCGCGTAGTTCCGCGACGCCGCCGGTGACCCCTACGTTGACCCTGGGCATGTCTTTGGTGCGAGGGTCTTCGCCGATGGCGGTGCGGATGCGCTGTTCGAGTTCCGGCTGCTTCTCGCCGACGCCTTCGGTGGAACCGGGAGCTTGCTCCCCGATGAGCGGGCCAGAGGATGGGTCCGAGTAGTCGCGATCCGCGCCGGTTCCGGCGGCGGACCCTCCACCC
>JACDGB010000407.1 GCA_013815485.1 Rubrobacter sp. | reverse complement strand
CCTGCATGATCGCCATGACGGAGGTCACGGGTATGTCCCTGGTCCCCGCGTTGGTCACCTCGTTGGTATATGAGATGCCGAACTCGCTGCGCCCGGCGGCCACGAGCTGGAGCACGGCGGCGGGGTCAGAGGGCTGCCGGATCTCCACGTCCAGCCCCGCGTCCTCGAAATATCCCTGCTCCCTGGCCGCGTAGACGCCCGCGTGGTCCGCGTTCGGGTACCAGTCCAGCGTGAGCGTCACCCTTTCGAGCTCTCCACCGGAGCCGTCTCCCGCCGCCCCGCCACAAGAGACGAGGACAGCCGATAGCAGAATCGCAAGCGGAACGATCATCATGCGTTTCAAACTTTATCTCCCTTCCAATACTAGTTTCATCCGGGACGAGTCATCTCTATCTCCCGCGTTCCAGGGTCCAGGGGGCGACGAGACGCTGGACTAGGGCGACCAGGAGAAAAAGCGAGACGCCCATCGCGGAGAGCAAGGCGATCTCCGCGAACAGGCGCGGTATCTCGAATTGGGTCTTGTCCTGGATCATGAGGAACCCCAGCCCCCTGCTGGAGCCGACCCACTCTCCAACCACCGCGCCTATCACGCAGTAGGTCACCGCAAGCCGGATGCCCCCGAACAGGAAAGGCAACGCCCCCGGAACCTCGACCATGTAGAAGATGCGCCCCTTCGAGGCCCCGAAAGAGCGCATCAGCCGGATCAAATCTGGGTCCGTGGCCCGCAACCCGTCCACCATCGCCACCGTGATCGGGAAGAAACAGAACAGGACGACGACGAGCACTTTGGGCAACATGCCGTACCCGAACCAGGTGACGAGGATGGGCGCCAGCGCGATGACGGGCAGCGTCTGCGAGACCACGAGCCAGGGATACAACGCCCGCTCCGCAAGCCCCGACCGGTTGATGAGCAACCCCGATGCCGTCCCCGCCACCGCCGCCCCGATGAACCCTAGCAACGCCTCCGCCGCGGTTGGCACCGCGTGCTCCAGAAGAAGTCCCCTCGACTCCCAGAACGCCGCGCCGATGGCGAGCGGCCCGGGCAGCAAAAACTCGGGAACCCCGAACAACCGCACCATAACCTCCCAGCCCACGAGAGCCAGAAAGGCCGTCAGGATCGCTGGCAGCGTCTTCGGGAAGGCGCGCTTCATCCCGCTGCTCCCAGCGCCTCCAGCAACCGGCCCTTAAGGCGGATGAACTCATCCGTGGTCTCGGCGTCCATCGTCCTGGGGCGCGGCAGGTTCACCGGCAGGTCGAGCCCGACGCGGGCGGGCCGCCTCGTGAGGGCCACAACCCGGTCGGCGAGCAGGATGGCCTCGTCAACGTCGTGGGTGACGAGCACGATGGTGGCCGCCAGCTCGGCCCGGACACCGAGGAGCCAACCCTGAAGCGAGCGGCGGGTGAGCGCGTCCAGCGCTCCGAACAGCTCGTCGAGCAGCAGGGTGTCGCGCCCGAGCAGGGTCGTCCTCAGCAACGCGACCCGCGAACGCATCCCGCCAGATAGCGCCGGAGGGAAGACCTTTGCGAACTCCTCCAGTCCGAAATGCTCCAGGGCCCCCAGGGCCTTGCGCCGGGCGACCCTCTTCGGGACGCCGGTGGCCTCAAGGCCCAGGGCCACGTTGGCGAGTACGCTGCGCCAGGGGAGGAGGAGATCGCTCTGCGGCATGTATGCCACGGAGCCTGGGCGCAAGAGCGGAGAGCCGTCCTTCTCGACGGAGCCCTCGGTAGGGGCCTCCAGTCCGGCGAAGAGGTTGAGCAGGGTGGACTTGCCCGCGCCGGAGGGGCCGATCAGGGCCAGGAAACTCCCCGGCTCCACCTCAAGATCCATCCCCTCCAGGATGCGCACGCCGCCCTTGGCGATCCCGGCACCGCTCGCGGCGAGTTTCGGCCTGACGTTCGTCAACCCCCGCACACCCTTCAACCTTCCAACCCGGCCGCCTCGAAGAAGCCTAGCTCCAGCGACATCGCCCTCCGGTACGCGCCGCGCACGGCGGAAGTGTCGTCCGCGTAGTGGTCCAGCAAGGCTTCGAGCCCGGCGGCGAGATCCTCGAAATCCGGGGCGGCGTAGGTCTCGGCCCATTCTTTGTACGGGTTGTCCTCTGCGACACCCTTATCGGCGAGGGATTGACCGAGGAAGGCATAGAGCCTCATGCAGGGTGTCATCGCCGCGCAGGTCTCTCCGACGCTCCCGAGGGCCGCGGTCGCCAGCAAGAACTGCGTGTATGCGAGCGTCGCGTCTCCGGGGGAGGTCAGGGAGAGGTCCACGCCCCACCCTTTCGCGTAGCCCTCGTGCAGCCGCAGCTCCTCGACGACGCCGGAGATCAGGGCCGAGAATTCCTCAAGTCCCCGGCGGTCGGGGCTGCGGGCGAGGGTCAGGGCGTAGGCGCGGGCGAAGCTCTCCAGGAAGAAGGCGTCCTGGGCGACGTAATACTGGAAGTCCTCACGGGGCAGCGAGCCGTCGGCGAGCCCGCGCACGAAGGGGTGTTCGAGCGCCGCCTGAGAGAGGTCCGCATTCTCACGCCACAGCGTCTTCGCCAGGCTCATCCTCGACCTCCGGGGAAGGCCATCTCCCAGAAATCCCTTTCGAGACGAGCGACGCTGACGAAAGCCTCTTCCGCCCGGCGCCGCTCTTCCCCGTCCGCCGCGCCGAGGGCCGCTTCGGTCAATCGTTCCAGTTCGGCCACGTACTCCGCGAACTCCGGGGG
>JACDGB010000406.1 GCA_013815485.1 Rubrobacter sp. | reverse complement strand
CGCGCCGTGCCGGGCATGATGGTCGGCCAGAAGCTCCGCGCAATCTCCCCAATCCTCGACCGCCGCCAGCTTACGGGCCATGGCGTGGCGCGGCGACTCCGCGCCGGAGTCCGGGTCTGTCCAGGGAACCCAGAGATCTGAGAGCCCTGGTACGGCATCCTCGACTGCGGCGAGCAGGGTCGGAGCGTCCAGGTCGAAGAGATCCCGCAGCGTGCGTAGGTCACGCTGGCTCTGCTCCAGGATCGCAGGGCTCAGGGTCCTCCGCTCGGCGCTCAGGGAGAGCGGGTTCTCATCATCGAGAAGCCTGCCCGCCAGGTGCGACTGCCAGGCATCCGGGAGCAGCCGTTCGGGCTCCAGCGCGAGGCCCTCCCACAACCGCCCGAACACGTCCGCCACCGTCGCCGGGTCCGGCTGTCTCCGGTCCAGGATCTCCAGCAGCGACAGGAGATCCCGCGCCATAGGGGACTCCAGCACTCCACGCAACACCGCGAGCCCTCGCGCCCTCAACAGCAGCCTGCCTGACGCCCCATTCTCCATACGGGACGGAACTCTAGCATCAAAGCACGTCAGCATTTTGGCTTGCCGGTGGCGTGAAGATGACATCATACAAAGGCGTGACCGCTCTCTGACTGAGACAGGCTCCGTCGTCGAAGACGGATGCTCGTCCTCAACTCTCTGCTGACGGGCTACGTATAGATGTCCCGGCGCCGGAAGGCGAGCGACGCCAGCAGGACAAAGAGGAACGCGACCGCCGTCACGCCGGTGAAGTCGGCCCATTCAATGCCGTTCTCGATGGCAGAGCCGTAATAGTGGAAGACGCTGAAGGGCTGGGCGTCTTTCAGTTCATCCATGGTGTTGCCGAGGGCGTTCACGAAGTACATGGCGACCAGGACTGCCCCCGGTATAGCCGTGGCGAGCACGCGCCGGTGAAAGAGGGCCGAGCACAGCATCGCCAGAGCGCCGAAGAACAGGCACAGAGGCCACAGGTTCAGGACGGCCTCCGCCGTCTCCTTAACCGAGAGTTCTTCGACACCCAGGAACGTCGCCGGGACCCAGGTGAAGAGTCCCAGTATGAAGAGGATGCCGAGAAGTGAGATCGCGGTGGCGGCGAAGTTCCCGGCGACGAGCTGCCAGCGCGGCAGCGGGTTGCCGAGGAGAACGTCTATCGTGCCGCGCTCCTCCGCGCCCGCTATTGCGGCGGAGGAGGCAAGAATTGGGAAGAAAGCCAGAGCCAGCGGGGCCATAAAGCTGAAGACCTGGGAGGCCATGTAACCCTCGATCGTCGTCAGGTCGGTGCCCTCGCCGATACCGAACGCCTCGCGCATCTCCGGGGGGTAGCTTTCGATCAGTTCGTTGATCTGTTGTCCCTGATCCTCCATAGAAGGGAAGAAGGCCACGGACACGAGCGCGAGCAACCCCAGCGCCGAACCCCAGACCACGACGCTCCGGATACGCAACCTGACGGCGTGGAGGATCAAAATGTACAGCGTCCCCCGAGGCCGTCCCGCTTTCGCGCTCATGACCGTCCTCCTTCCTCGTCGTAGTAGGTCAGGAAGATCTCCTCCAAGGTCGGCCTTTCGTACTCCAGGCTGACGAGTCTGTGTCGCGCGGCGAGCTTGACCATCTCATCCGGCGCTTCGTGGAGCGTAAGAAAGACCCTCGGCCCCTCGACCCTGAGGTCTTCCACGCCCCGCAGCTTCTCGAAGAGCTCGCGGTCCACGGGTGCGTCGAAGGTCAGGCGCACATGCCGGAAGGCATTGTCAACGAGGGCGTGGGTTGGCTCGACGGTAACGAGCCGTCCGTCGCGGATGATCCCGACCCGGTCGCACACTCGCTCGACCTCGGAGAGTACGTGCGAGGAGAAGAACACGGTGCGGCCCTCGGCCTTCGTCTCCTCCACGATGTCGAGGAACTCTTCCTGAACCAGTGGGTCCAGGCCGCCGGTCGGCTCGTCCAGGATGAGGAGCGGCGGCCGGTGAAACATGGCCTGCACCAGCCCGATCTTCTGCTTGTTCCCCCGCGAGAGCCGCCGCATCGGACGCCGCAGATCTGCCCCAAGCCTCTCCGCCAACTCGTGAGCATAACCCAGATCTCTCACCCCCCGCAGCCGGGCGAAGAACCTCAATAAACCTTCCCCGGTCATCCTGTCCTCCAGGGCGAACTCGCCCGGCAGGTTGCCGGCTCGAGCGCGAATCTCCACGCTTTGTCGGCGAATGTCGAGCCCAAAGACCCTGGCCCGGCCTCCCGTGGGCCTCAAGAACCCCAGCAGTGTTCGGATGGTGGTTGTTTTCCCCGCGCCGTTCGGTCCCAGAAACCCGAAGACTTCGCCCGGAGCGACGACCAGGTTCACGTCTTCGATCCCGCGCGCCTTGCGCCCGTACCGCTTGGTGAGCTCCTCGGTCTCTATAGCCACGCTCATTACTCTTCCTCACTTTCCCAGCGTTCCAGGACGGACGGCGTCTCCTTTTCCCAGTAGGCGTGGTCTGCCGGGCGAGACGAGAGTGTGTTTCAGACTGGCTCGGCTCCCGATTCCACGCGGTTTTTGCCCTGAGTTTTGGCGCGGTAGAGGGCTATGTCGGCCCTCTTTATCAGGGTTGCGCTGCTATCGCCGGGGCGAAACGCGGCGACGCCGAAGCTCGCGGAGAGGTGGCCGGCCTGTCCGAGATGACGGTCTTCGATGGCGGTTCTGAGCCTGTTGGCGAATTGCTGGGCGGATGCTT
>JACDGB010000081.1 GCA_013815485.1 Rubrobacter sp. | reverse complement strand
CAGCCACCTTCTCGTCATCGGCGCGCAACCCCCACCGAACCGTGACGCCTTGTCTCGCTTGCCGCCAGCCCCCGAGCGGGATCCGGATCTCCGCGCCTCCCACAGATGCCGCGCCAATCGCCGTTCTTCGGCCTCCCGCAACAACTCCTCGTGATGATCCCCCACAAACCCGAAATCCACCAAACCGCGCATCACTCACCTCCGCCTCGATACTCCGGTATAATTGCCATACCGAACTAGGACAATTATAAGTGACATACTGTCATAGGACAATAGGATAATCATGGATTTACAGATTAATTCCAAGAGCCGGGTACCGGTGCATGTGCAGTTGGAGGAGCAGATCAAGCACCTCATCCTGACGGAGAGGTTCGCGGTGGGGAGCCGGTTGCCGAGCATTCGGGCGATGGCGGGTTTCTTGCGGGTCAACCGCAATACGGTGGCCCGCGTGATGTCGGACCTGGAGCGGGAGGGGTACGTAGAGAGTCGGCGCGGCAGCGGCGTCTACGTGGTGGAGCCGCCGGTGGACGCGGAGGACCTGGAGCGCCGGGAGGTCGTGGAGCGCGTGCTGGACCTAGCGGCGGCGCAGGGTATCTCCGTGGAGGAGCTTGCGTCGGCGTTGCTGGCGCGGGCTGGCGCGGAACCGTCGGGCAAAGCGTCCATCCTCTTCGTCGAATGCACTCCGGCGGAGTTGAACCAGTTCTCGGACGAGTTGGAGGCGCAGTTGCCGGTCGAGGTCGAGCGGGTGTTGCTCGAAGACCTGGCGGAGCGGGTATCTGGCGATGATATTCCGTCGTGGCGGCTCGCGGTAACGACGTTCTTCCACGTCCACGAGGTGCAGGAGATAGTGGAGCCGCTCGGGATGGAGACGGTGGCGCTTCTGGCGGACGCGACGCTCGAGAGCTTGCGGCGTCTAACGGAGCTGCCGGCTGGTACTCCGGTTGGGGTGGTGGGCTGGGGACGGACCTGCATGGAGAACCTCTCGCGCTCCATCGAGGGGGCTGGCCTCGACCACCTGCGCTTCACCGAGGTTCGCATAGAAGAAGAGGAGCGGATGCGCGAGTTGTTCGGCGAGGTGCGGGCGATGGTGTGCTCCACCGTCACGGCGCGGAGGCTGCGTGAGATCATGGCGTCCGAGGCCGTGGACTGGAGGAAGCGAAGCGCGTTCGGGCGGTCCACCTCGCGGCGGCTTGAGGAGCCAGGAGCGCCGGGTCCGGCGGAGCCGGAGATCATCGAGGAGGATCGCACGCTGGACAAGGGCGGCGTGGAGATGCTCGGCCGCATGCTCCGCCGGCTACCGCGAACCGAACCGCAAGAATCGCAAACCTAACTCTAAAATAGGCCCGGCGGGAGATGTTCCCGCCGGTAAGAGTATCCGACGCTCACCCGGGACATGGGGAAAGGGAAGAAAGGAATAACTCTTCGGGCGAATGTCGGAGCGCGCGTACTCTCACTCCGAACCTTCGCATAGTAAAGCGCGACCGGGGTTCGACGCCGAAAAATGGCCCGAAAGGTGTATACAAAGCGTTGCGCGAAAGGTCAATTCTTACACGGAGCGCGCTTGTCAGCTTGTCAGCATTTGAGCCGTTATGAAAATCACCGATGTTCGGCGGGAGCGTGGCGGATCATCTGCGTCTACCCCTCGTTCCGCTCCTTCTGGGAGATATCGCGCATGGAGATCCAGCCCTCCGAGATGGCCTTGCGCGTGGCCTCGGAACGGGAGCCGACCTCTATCTTGTTGTAGATGTTGGCGAGGTGGCGCTTGACCGTGGCCTCCGCGATATGCAGCGCGTGGGAGATCTGACGGTTGGAGAGACCGCGGGCCGCCAGGAGCAGTATGTCCATCTGCCTGCCGGAGAGGCTGTCGGAGCCCTGGTCCAGATTGTCGAGCACCACGCGGGGCACGACCATGACCGCGTTCTCCTCCGCCAGCGGGCTTCGGGCGGCGGCGCGAACCGCCGAGACCAGCTCCTCGAGCGACGCGCTCTTGACCAGGTAGGCACTAGCCCCGTTCCCCAGGAACCAACGCACCAGCCTCGGCTCCTCGTGCATGGTGACGATCACGACCCTCGGCGTGGGTGAGATCTCCAGCATCCGCATCATCGCTTCCTCCGCGCCCATGACCGGCATCTCCACGTCCAGGAGCACCACGTCCGGCCTGAACTTCCTCGCCAGGTCCACGGCCTCCCGCCCGGTCGCCGCCTCGCCGACGACCTCTATGTCCGGGGATGTGGAGATCATCTCCCGCACCCCCTCGCGGAACATTTGATGATCGTCGGCGATGATCACCCGAATGCGCTCCAAGTTCCGATCCGCGTCTCGCTCCACGGCCATTACCGCTCCTCCGGGGGCTCCAGGAGCGGCACTGAGACCTCCAACATCGTCCCTCCACCCGGCCCCGGGACCAGATGAAGGTCTCCCTTCAATAGCTCCGCTCGCTCTCTCATGGACTCGAGGCCCACGCCGTCGTGGGCCCCTTCCGCGTCAAAGCCGCACCCATCGTCTCCCACGGAGCCGAAGACTTTTCCGGGCAGCGCCTCTATCTCGACCGTCAGGTGATGACAGCCCGAGTGTTTCACGGCGTTTCGGACGGCTTCGCGCACGATCAGGTAGAACTGGCTCCGGATGTGCTCCGGGATGGACGACTCGTCGCCATCGAAGGAGAACGACGTTTTCACATCGTCCGGCACGTAAGTTCCGAGAAGTTCTCGTAGAGCCACCTCCATGCCACCTTCCACCGCCGGGCGGCGCAACTCCGAAGAGAGGTCCCTGGTGGCGTCGAGCGCGGATCTGATCGTTGCTTTGGCAGCCCCTAGCTTCGCCGCGGCCCGTTCGGGGTCGTTCTCTCTAAGGGCTTCGTGAAGTTGCAGGCCCTGAAGGACGACGGCCATGTCGTGCGCCACGCGATCGTGCAGCTCGCGGCTGATCCTCACTCGCTCGGCGGCCTGCGCCCGGGCCATCACCTCAAGCGCCCGGAGCCGCTCGCGCTCCACCTCGGCCTGCTTGCGCCGCGTGACGTCCATGGAGATGCCCAGTATTCGGACGGGGCGATTCATCTCATCCCTGAGGGTTCGCCCGCGGGCGTTGATCCAACGTCCATCTCCGTTGTCAGCGCGCGAGATGCGGTACTCGATCTCGGGCCACTCCTCGCCCTCCTCGGAGCAGCGTCGGCCAGCCTCCTCGATGCGCGGCGCGTCGTCTGGGTGGATGGCGCCCAACCACCGCTGGCGCGTGATCTTCCCTTCCGGGCCGAAACCGAAGAGCGCGCGGTGTTCGTCCGACCAACGGATCTCACCGCTCCCCAGATCCCACTCCCACGTCCCCGACCGGGCCGCCCGCTCGGCGAGCCGCAGCCACTCCTCGCTCTCGCGCAACGCCACTTCCGCCTGCTTGCTTCCGGTAATGTCGATCACGAACTCCACGCCTTCTTCATCGTTGAGGCGCGTCGCGGCGAACAAGGCCCACCACCGGGACCCATCCTTGCGGAGGTACTCCTTTTCGTAAGGCGTGATGCGCCCGGTAGTCTTGAATTCGTCGACGGCTTCCAGCGTACGCGGCATCCACTCCTCGGGCGTCATCTCGTCCCACCGCACCTTGCCTCCCGCCAGATCTTCGCGGCTAAAGCCGCTCATCCGCAGAAAAGCATCGTTGGCATCGGTAATACTTCCATCCGTCTTGAGGAAGTTGACGCCGACCGTCTCGATCTGTATCGCCCGCCGCAGACGATTTTCGGATTCGCGCAACGTTTCTTCCGCCCGCTTGCGCTCGACAAACTGCGCGATCTGGTTTCCCAAGACGCTCAACGTGCGGAGCAAACCCTCGTCGGGAGCCTCGGTGGCCGGCCCGAAGAGTTCCACGATCCCGAACAACCCCCCGCCGTTGGACACTGGGAAAGCAAGAGCGCCGCCCACCTCCTCACCGGCGGCGGCCTCCGTCCGGGGATCTCCGGCCTCACGGAGATCCCTGACCCAGACGGCCCGGCCCTCATCTCGAACGCGAATCGGCAGCCCCCGAAGGGAGAGACCCGACCCGGATGCTCTCCCGTTCCTTGTTCCACCGTCCGTTTGAAAGCGCATACTCAGGCAAACCCGCTCCAGTTCGCTCGGCGAGACGCCGTCCGGTCGCCAGGTCCCGGCGCAGCGCAGCGAGTCTCCGTCCGCCAACCAGAACACGCCCAGGCTCCGTTCGAGTCCGTGACCGAGGACCTCCAGCACCTTCACCGCGGTTTCTTCGGGGTTGGCCGGCGACTCCAACGCGCCGAGGACGGCATGCTGGAGATCGAGGCGCCGGCGCTCGCTCATCCTGCCGCGCATGGAGGTTGCGAACTTACCGCTCGCTTTGGCGAACCGCCGGAAACGGTTTCGCGTCTCGCTCAACTCCTCGCGCAGCCGGTCGCGCTCCCGCTCCAGGCTTTCGATCCGCGCGTCCCGACTGTCGGGGCGCGTTCCGATGTCCCGTTCCGGAGCCTCGAAGCTCATCCCGCTTTCCCAAAGATTTCGCAGATAACGATCACGCCGCCATTTGTCTCACCGTCTTCGATTGATTGTCCCCTGACCTCGAACAGACGACGCGCCCCGTCTTCGTCATCAACGACGAACGGCATCTGGAAGGACTCTCCGCGGGAGGCCCGGACCCTCGGGGCCTTTTCGTGGGCCAGCCGCTCGCCATCCTCGGCCAGCAGGGCGCGGTTGCCCAGCAGTTCGGCGGCGGACTCATCGTCCCGTACCTCGCCAAACGTCTCGACGAAAGCCTCGTTGCAGAACAGCGTCTCCCCTTCCGGGCCGACGGCCAGCACCGCGTCGCTCATGCTTCGCAGGGTGGCCTCGAGGAGCCTGAGCGAGCGTTCGCTCTCCTGGCGCTCCTGGCTCCTGGCGCGGGCGAGATCTTGAAGCTCCGCGCTGCGGGCCTGCAAGTCGTCGTTGGTCGTGTTCAACTCCTCCACAGTCGCCTGAAGCTCCTCGTTTAGCGTCTCGAGTTCCTCGTTGGTGGCTTGAAGCTCCTCGTTTAGCGTCTCGACCTCCTCGGTGGCGGCCTGCGACTCCTCGGTGGCGGCCTGCGACTCCTCGGTGGAGAGCAGCGACTCCTCGTTGACGACGCTCAAATCCTCGTTGAGCGCGGTCAGTTCCCGGTTGGCCTCATCTAGCTGGCGGTTGGCAGCGATCAGGCGCTTGTTGTGGGTCTCGTGGCGGAGGACCTCAGCCTCCGTCTCGCGCTTGAGACGCTCGAAGTCCTTGCGTGTCTCATCGAGCCGCGCCTCAAGGGCGTACCGCTCTCGAACGGCCTCCGTGACGTCGTGGATCACGACCGCCACGGTCTGCGACCCTGCCTCCTCGCCCTCTTCCCGCCTGGGGTGGCAGGAGATCCGGAGGTACCGAGGCTCTCCGGTGGCGACGTCTTCGATGGCGAACTCGCCGGTGCGGGTGTGTTCCCCATCCCGGAAGGCGGCATCTATCGCCTCTCTCACCTGCGTGTAGGGCACGTCCTGCAACAGGTGCAGGAAATCCTCGCCCACCGCCACGCCGCGAATGGAGAACATCCCGCGGGCGGCGGCGTTGATCGCCCGTATATCGTAGCGCCGGTCCACGATCACCAGGCCGACCGGGATGCCGTTCAGAAGACCTTCGTCCGCGAGCCGCGACTGCCTCAGCTCGCGCCGCATCTCGGAGGCGTCCCGCGCCCCCGGCCATACACCGCCGCTTCCCTGCCTCTGCTTGGGCAGGGTAGGGCTCAACGGCGGCATCAAGAACCGCTCTCCTTGCCGCTGGTAGACCTTTTGCTGCCGCTGCTGAGGGGCGAAAAACTCGCCGAGTGGAGACACTGCCTCCGCCTTGCCGAGCACCAGGTAGCCACCGTCGCGCAGGGAGTAGGCGAAGAGCTGCAACGCGCGCCTCTGCAGCTCGGCGGTGAAGTAGATCAGGACGTTGCGGCTCATTACCAGGTCCATGCGGGGGAAGGGAGAGCGCCGGGCCAGGTCGTGCTCTCCGAACACAATCATGGACCGTATGTGCGTCCTGATCCGATACTGGCCGCCCTCCCAGGAGAAGTAGCGTTCGATCCGCTCCTCCGATAGCCCCTTGAGAGCCGAGGCCGGATAACACCCTTGCCGGGCGAACTCCACGGCCTCCTCGTCCACATCGGTGGCGAAGATGCGCGCGCTGGAGACGCCCGCCTCCTGTCCCAGGATCTCGGAGATCAGGATCGCCAGCGAGTACGCCTCCTCACCCGTGGCGCATCCGGCTGACCAAATTCGGAGCTGGGCGCCACGCTCCCCGGCATCCGCCAGAAGCTCCGGCAGGACTTCCTCTTTCAGGTACGTGAACAACTCAGGGTCACGGAAGAACTCGGTCACCTTGATGAGAAATGCGTTGACGAGCCGACGGTACTCCTCGGGGTGCTCGCGCACGTACTCTGCGTACTCCCCGATGTCCCCGGTCTCGGTGGCGACCATCCGGCGCTTGAGACGCCGCATGATGGTCGGTGTCTTGTAGCTGGTGAAGTCCATGCCGCGCGCCTCGCGCAACTCCTCCAAAAACCATTGCAGAGACCGCCGCTCTTCCTCCGGGTTCACCCGCTCGGAGACTTCCATGCCGGAGAGCAAATCTTGGAGCACCGCTCCGATCCTCTCCAGCCGGGCGACGATGTCCACGGTGTTCGGCGCGATGGAGGCGGGCATCCCGCGGAACTCGGCGGACTCGGGATCCTGCACCACCACCGTGCCGCCGGCCCGTCTCACGGCGCGAGCACCCTGCGCGCCATCCGTCCCGGTCCCGGTGAGGACCACCGCGATCAAGGACTCACCATAAACCCCGGCGGCGCTCTCCATCAGCCGGTCCACGGACGGCATCGGCCTGCCCGCGCCATCCTCCGCGAGTTCTATCTCCGAATCCGAGATGTTGACGTGATGGTTGGCCGGCACCACGAAGACCACGCCAGCCTCTAGCGGCTCGTGGTCCGTGACGGTGCGCACGGGCAGCACGCTCTTGCGAGAGAGGATCTCTTTCAGGTGGCTCTCACTGTCAGGGTCGAGGTGCTGCGCGATGACTATGGGCGCGGGGAACTTCTCCGGCAACGCCGAAACGAGCTGTGAGAGCGCCTCTATCCCACCAGCCGAGGAACCGACGACCACGAGGTGCGAAAATGAACGATCTTTCGTCATGCTAGACGCTTACTCCCTTGCGTACTGGCTTCGCGGCTCTTCACAAAGACCCCGCGCCCTTGAAACACTCTCTCTTCCCAGAGACGGGCATTATATCGGACAGGCAACATCGGGATAGCGAACCCCCAAAGCAAGGTTGATTCCAGGCTCACCGATGGTTTTGTGAGAAACGGGATCTCACCTGACCATGCAATCCTGCACACTTCGGGCCATTTTGTCCGCAAAACGCCCACAAACGCTGTACCGGCGGGCCTGTTCACGCTATAAGGGA
>JACDGB010000405.1 GCA_013815485.1 Rubrobacter sp. | reverse complement strand
GCCCAGTACGGCGACTTCGCCAACGTGGCCCAGCCAATAATAGACCAGTTCATAATCAGCGGTCAGGCCAAGTGGGGCCAGACTTCGGAGCTGGTGATGCTCCTGCCGCACGGCTACGAGGGACAGGGTCCCGAGCATTCATCGGCCCGCCTGGAGCGGTTTTTGCAGCTCGCGGCGCACGAGAACATCCGGGTCGCCAACCTCACCACGGCGGCCCAGTATTTCCACCTGTTGCGTGCCCAGGCCATGCTCCAGGACAACCAACGTCCGCTCATCATCATGGCGCCGAAGAGTCTGCTGCGAAACCCGATGGCCGCCTCTAGCCTGGAGGATCTCACCGAAAACACTTTCCGGCCCGTGCTGGATGACGAGGAGGCCCGTGATCGGGCCGAGTCGGTCGAACGTCTGATCCTCTGTTCCGGTAAGGTCTACACGGAACTCGCCGGCAGCGATTTCAGGGAGGAAGCAACGGACACCGCCATCGGGAGGATAGAGTTGCTCTACCCGTTCCCCGAAGCTCGTATACGGGAGATGGCAGAAGGCTATCCGAACCTGCGAGAGGTGCTGTGGGTACAGGAAGAGCCGCGCAACATGGGCGCCTGGACGTTCGTGGAGCCGAGGTTGCGGGCGCTCTTCGAGGAGTTGCCCGTGTCGTTTGTCGGAAAGCCTTACCGGCCGAGTCCGGCCCAGGGGTCGGCGCGGTTCCACAAAGAAGAGCATGCCGGGATCGTGCGCGCTGCATTCGGGAGCGTGGATGGGGGCCTTGAGAAGGCGGAGGCCGCCGCGCAGGGGACGCAGTCCCGAGCCGCCGAGCCGAGCGCGTAAGAAGACGAGAGGAGAGGTGAAACGTGGCGGTTGAGATACACGTCCCGGAGCTTGGCGAGTCGGTCGCGGACGCGACGGTCGGGCGCTGGCTGAAGGGCGAGGGTGACGCGGTTTCCGCGGGCGACGCGCTCGTCGAGTTGGAGACAGACAAGATCAACTTCGAAGTCGAGGCCGAACAAGACGGTGTCCTGGAATCCATCGCTAAAGGCGAAGGCGATACCGTGAACGTCGGAGAAGTCATCGGCACCATCGGCGAAGGTAATAGCAGCGCCGCGCCCGCCGCTGAACCCGAAGCAGAATCCGCGGAGGCCGGACAGCCGGAACCGGAGGCTGAAGCCGAACCGGTCGAGGCCAACGGCCACAGGGAGGATGGGGAGGTCCGGGCATCGCCGTCGGTCAGGAAGCTGGCCGATGAGTACGAGATAGAGCTTGCGGGCGTCTCCGGGTCCGGGTCCGGCGGGCGCGTGACCCGCGAGGACGTGGAACGCATGATCCGGAATCAGAACCAGGGTTCTGGGGAAACCGCCCCCACCCGCGAAGCCGAGAGTCCCGCCCCGGAGCAGGACGGCCAACGCGAGGCGAAGCCTGCCTCGTCCCAGCCGCCCGCACCCGATGACGGACGCGAGGAGCGCGTGCGGCTCTCGCGCCGCCGGCAGACCATAGCGGCCCGGCTCGTCGAGGCGCAGCAGACGGCGGCGATGCTCACCACGTTCAACGAGGTGGACATGACCGCCGTCATGGAACTAAGGAACCGCCGCAAAGCCGAGTTCCAGGAGCGTCAGGGCGTCAAGCTCGGCTTCATGAGTTTCTTCACGAAAGCAGCCATCGGCGCGCTCAAGGCGTTTCCGAAGGTCAACGCGGAGCTGCGGGAAGACGAGCTAATCATCAAGCATTACTACGACATCGGCGTGGCCGTGAACACCGAGGAGGGCCTTGTCGTCCCCGTAGTGCGTGATGCGGATACGAAGGGCTTCGCTGGCATAGAGAGCAGCATCTCCGAGCTTGCCACGAAGGCCCGCGACGGCAAGCTCGGCCTCGATGATCTGCGCGGTGGGACGTTCACCATCACCAACGGCGGCATCTTCGGCTCGCTCTTATCCACGCCCATCCTCAACACGCCGCAGGTAGGGATACTGGGGATGCACAAGATCCAGGATCGCCCCATGGTCGTTGATGGCGAAGTACAGGTCCGTCCCATGATGTACCTGGCCCTCTCCTACGACCACCGCATCATAGACGGCGCCGACGCCGTGCAGTTCCTCGTGCGTATAAAGCAACTCATCGAAGACCCGGAGTCACTCTTGCTGGAAGGGTAGATCCGGACGCACATCGTTTTAGGGAGGCTCTCTTCTGAGAGCCTCCCTGCGTGGAAAAGCTACAATAGTACTCGGAAAGGAAAGACAACGAAGGAGGATCATGGACCTGCGTTCAGTACAGAAGCCGCTGAAAGAGAAGTACCGTGGCGAGCCGGGCTCTTCCCGGATAACGCTCGATGCAAAGGCCAGCCAGCAAGACGTCTCGGTCTCCTGTTCCGTGGATATCGGTCGCGCCGTCTACGAAGCACAGGCCCACGAGGGCGTCGGGGGAGCGGGCACGGCGGCCTGTTCTGGAGACCTCCTGCTCGGCGCTCTCGCCGCCTGCGCTCAGGTTACGTGCCAGATGGTCGCCGAGGCAATGGGCATAGAGACCGAGAGCATCGAAGTCGAAGTAGAAGGAGATATGGACCTCGCTGGCACCCTCGGCATCTCCAAAGACGTGCCCGTCGGCTTCGAGACCATAAGGACTAAATTCCACATCGTCGCGCCCGGAGCGAGCGAGGAGCAGCTAGACAACCTCAGAAAGAAGACCGAGCAATATTGCGTCGTCTACCAGACGCTCGCCGGTTCGACGGATCTCCAGACGGAA
>JACDGB010000080.1 GCA_013815485.1 Rubrobacter sp. | reverse complement strand
GCGCCGGGAGGGTGTGATGGAGAACGGCAACGGTTCGGACTTCCTGCGCGCGGAGGGCGTCGTCAAGGACTTCGGGGCGGTCTCGGTCCTCAAGGGCGTGGACATGCACGTCAAGAAGGGAGAGGTACTCGGCCTGATCGGGGACAACGGCGCGGGCAAGAGCACGCTGCTAAAAACCATCACCGGCTTCCATCGCCCTGACGGCGGACGCATCCTGATCGAAGGCAAAGAAGTCAACCTCCGCTCCGTCTCGCAAGCACGCTCTTTAGGCATCCAGACCGTCTACCAGGACCTCGCGCTCGTCAACGAGTTGTCCGTCTTTCACAACATGTTCCTGAACGGCGAGCTGACCGTTGGACCGTTCCTCAACAACCGCGCAATGAAGGAAAAGACGGCCCAATATATGGAGGACATGGGCGTCAACATCCCTTCTATAGACACCGAGGTCGCCCGTCTATCCGGCGGACAGCGACAGGCTATCGCCGTGGCCCGCGCCGTCTATTCGGATGCGAAGATGCTCTTGCTGGATGAGCCGTTGGCGGCGATGGGGGCGAAGGAGGGGGCGTTGATCCTCGACCTGATACAACGCCTCAAAGAAGAACGCGGCATACCCATGATCCTCATAGTCCACAACTACGCTCAGGTCTTCGACGTGTGCGACCGCGTGAACCTCCTCCGCAACGGTCGCATCGAGTTCGATAAACCCGTCGGCGAGACCTCCGTGGAGGAGCTAACCGAAATAGTCATCTCCGAATATCGCAAGGCCCGACAGGGAAACTGAAGAGAAGGTCTCTCGTCACCGGCGTCCTGTAGCAAGGAATCATTTGAGGCATAAAAATACTTGAATAGTGGTGGATCGTGGACTATGGTATCCGCTTCTTCTCCAATTCGGGAGAGGATGCATGCCAAAGGAGCCGACCGACGGAGCGAACGAGCTATCTACGAACTCACACGAAACCTCTCGTGTTCGCCGTATTCTCGCGGACCCGAGAATCGCAGAGTAGCTAACCCGGCCGGTCTTCGGCACAACCTTTCGAAAGGGCGAGATAACCGTGGACGAACGTGTCAACGGACAGCCATCAAAGACGTTCCCGGAAATTCCCGACACGGAGCAATGCCTGCACCGGCTCGTCGAGCAGCAAGCGCGCCGGACGCCGGATGCCCCGGCTGTCGAAGATGAACGTATCGTCCTCACCTACGAGGAGTTGGACCGGAAGGCTGACCTTCTTGCGTCGCACCTTCGCGCCGAGGGCATCGGCCCGGATGGAATCGTTGGCGTCTTCATGGACCACGGCGCTTTTTACGTCGTGGCGTGCCTGGCGGCTTTGAAGGCTGGCGGCGCGTACTTGCCGCTGGAGCTGGCCTACCCGGATACCTTGCTAGAAAAGGTCGCCGATGATGCGGAATTGCGTGTCGTCATTACCCAGGATCATCTGTCCGGACGCCTCCCCGAAGAGCAGACACGCTTCTGCCTGGACGAGGGCTGGGAGGAGCGGGTCGAAAAAGGCGAGCCGGAGAACGCGGTCGAGCCGACGCAGGATAATCTGGCATTCGTGGCGTATTCGTCGGGGACGACCGGCAACCCGAAGGGCATCGCCAACCCGCATCGCGCACCGGTGCGCTCGTTCCTGTGGCGCTTTGGTATCGTGGACTACGAGATCGGTGATCGGGCGGGGTGCAATATTTTCTTCGTGTGGGAGATGTGGCGTCCGCTGCTGCTTGGGGCGACGACCGTAATCATCCCGGACGATGTGATCTACGACCCGGCGGCTTTGATCTCTTTTCTGGAAGAGCGAGAGATCACGGAGGTCATGCTGACGCCTTCGCTCCTGGGATCGGTCCTCGACGCCGGAGGCCCGGACATCGAACGCCGTCTTCGTTCTCTGAAGACGCTGATGTTCAACGGCGAGGTCGTCACCCAGAACCTTGCTCGCCGGACCCTGGATCTTCTGCCGGACGTGCGCGCGGTCAACGTGTACAGTATCAGTGAGACGCACGAGGTCGCCGCAGGCGACGCGCGGGACTTGTTGGAAAGCGCCTCGGCCACGTACTGTCCCGTGGGCCAGTCCGCTGACCCTGAGTACATTTACGTGCTCGACGAGGACATGAACCCCGTCCCGGATGGCGAGAGAGGGGAACTCTACGTCGGGGGAGACTTGCTGGCCCGTGGCTACGTCAAGCTCCCCGAAGTCACGGCGGAACGCTTTGTACCCGACCCATTTTCTCAAGAAGACGGCGCCAGGATGTACCGCACCGGGGATGAGGCGCGGCTGTTGCCGGATGGGAACCTGGAGGTCCTGGGTCGCGTGGACTTCATGGCGAAGGTCCGGGGATATAGCGTCCAGTTGGGGGCCGTGGAGGCAGCCATCGAGGAACATCTCGCCGTGTGGGACTGCGTGGTAGTCGCCGATGGCGAGGAGGGCGATGACAAGCGCCTCGTCGCCTATTTGGTCCGTGGTGATGAGGAGGACGACCGCTTCGGCGGCTGGGAGGTTGACTCTCGGACGGGGCGTGGACCGGAGATTCGGCGGCGTCTCACGCAGAGCTTGCCGCACTACATGATCCCGGCTGTCTTCGTCGAGGTGGATTCGCTGCCGCTTCAGGATTCCACCGGCAAGGTGGACCGAGATAACCTTCCGGCTCCTCCCGTCCGCGTAGTCCCAGCCTCGACGGCGGAGTTAACCGAAGCTCTGTCAGCCGAAGCTCCCCGCGCAGAGAAGGAAGTTAGGCTGGCCCGGATCTTCGAGTCGGTCCTTCTCCAGGAAGAAGGGGATGTTCGCCGCGACGACGGTTTCTTCGACATCGGTGGACACTCGCTGGCGGCGGCCGAACTAGTCGAGGTCGTGGAGGATGCCTTCGGTGCGCGCCTCCCGATTCAGACGGTCCTCGACCATCCCACGGTGGCCGGTATGTGCGATCGGATAGAAGCCCTCCAGCGCGGCGAGGCAGCGGGCGAGCGGCAGGCGTCGGTGGCCGAACTGCGCGCCGGGGCCGTTCTGGAGCCGGAGATCAAGCCGCTGGAGACGGACGCTGATGCTCCCGTCTCCTTGCGGGACGCGGAGCATGTGTTCCTGACGGGGGCCACGGGATTTTTAGGCGCGTTCCTGCTCGACGAGGTCCTTGCGCGGACAGATGCGACGGTCCACTGTCTGGTGCGTCCGCGTAAGGGTTCCGAACCGATGAGTGTCCTCCGGGACAACCTCAAACGGTATGGGATCTGGGACTCGGAGAACGCACGACGAATCGTCCCCGTGGCGGGCGACCTCGGAGAGCAGTTGTTCGGACTGGACGAAGATAACTTCGACGAACTGGCGTGCGAGTCTGACGTGGTGATTCACGCTGGCGCCGCAGTGAATCTGGCTTACCCGTACTCCGCGCTCGAAGCGGCTAACGTGGGCGGGACCCGCGAGGCGTTGCGCCTGGCCTGCCGCTACGGGGCAAAGCCGGTGCATTTCGTGTCTTCCAATGGGATCTTCGCCCCGGACACGGGCCTGTGCGAGGAGGACACGGATCTCGACTCCCTAGCGGCAGCCCGCGAGGACGGCTACGGCCAGAGCAAGTGGGTCGCGGAGAAGCTGGCGTGGCAGGCGGCGGAGCGCGGATTGCCGGTAAGCGTGTACCGTCCCGGCAACATATCGGGGCATAGCGAGAGCGGGGCGTCAAACCCCCGCGACCTCACGGGCGCGATCGTCGCCGGTTCACTGCGGCTCGGGCTCTCCCCCGAAGTCGAGGGATGGCGGATGGAGATGACCCCCGTGGACTTCGTGGCGCGCGCGATCCTCGCCATAGCCGACCGCCCCGAGGAGTGGGGCCGCGCATTCCATCTCGCCGATCCCGCCCCAACGCTGGCGGACGAAGTCTTCTCCTGGCTAGAAGAAGCCGGCTACGATCTCGACCGAATCTCCTACGCGGACTGGCTGGAAGCTGCAAACGGCACCTCGCAGCAGGACGCGGAAGACCCCATCACCGGTGTCCTGCTCGGGGCGGCGCCGGAGGCGGGTGATCTCGGCGATGGCAACGCCTACGACGAGAGCAACACGCGCCGCGCCCTCGAAGATAGCGGCCTCCGGCGCCCCGAGACCAGTGCCCGGCTCCTCGAAACCTACGCCCGCTACTTTGCCAGCCAGGGTTGGATCCCGGAGCCGCGCGAGCTATCCGCTGGCCGTCCGGCGTGAACGGGGGTTCTTTACAGGGCAAGGCCGCCGTGGTCGTGGGCGCGTCCAGCGGCATAGGCGCAGCCGTCGCCCGCGCCCTCTCCCGCGAAGGCGCGCCCGCCGCGCAACATGGACGTCACGGATCGGGAATCAGTTCGGGCGCTCGTGACGCGGGCGGAAGAAAAGTTCGAGCCGGTCGAGGTTCTCGTCAACTGTGCTGGGGTGATGTACTACACGCTGATGGCGAACCTGCGCGAGGATGAGTGGGAGCGCACCGTCAGGGACAATTGCGAGGGAGCGTTGAACTGCGTTGGGGCTGCGTTGCCGGGGATGCTCCCGCGGGGAAGTAGTCACATCGTCACGATCTCCTCCGACGCCGGACGCAAAGTGTCCCCCAGCCTCGCAGTCTACTCGGCGAGCAAATCATTCGTCGAGGCGCTATCTCAGGGACTGCGACTGGAGACGGCTGGCATGGGCGTCAAGGTCACGACCGTCCAGCCAGGCAACGTTGCGACCGGCCTCCTGGATGCGGGCACCGATGAGGAGGCGTTGGAGCGGTACACGCAGCCAAATGGGGTTCCAAGACCCGAACCCCATTTGGCTGCGTCGGTTGTGTGGGCTTTGACGCGGCCGGATCCCGTCGCCGTCAACGAGATCCTCTTGGAGCCTCGCGACGAGCCGGCGTGAACTGGCTTCTAGCCGTCAGCTCTTCACTCCGCTCGCTTCGGAAGTCGCATTCATCTTTCCCAATCTCCCGAACAGAACAAGACGCGACCCCGTTACCCGGATTCCTTATCAGCCGGTGCTGATTCCCCACGCGCTGGTGAAGGATTCGCCGGGTGGGATCACGCGCAACCCCGCGCCGGTGTTGAAGGCGTTGGGGGCGCAGGTCATTGGCTCGATGGCGACGGCGCGCCGCTGATCGGCTTCGGGGAGGGTATCTCCGGTGAATGCCTGGATGAACTCGTACGTCTCGTCCATCCAGACCGTGATGGCGAAGCCGTCCTCGGGGTTGGTTAGCGTGACGCGGGCGTAGCCGTCGGAGTCCGGGATCACATCGGTGAAGCATGTGTCTAGCTGTACTTCCCCGATCTCCCGTTCCTCCCTGAAGTCGAAGTCGGTCCCCTCTACGCTCGTTTGACCCGTGGGGATGAGCCGTTCGTCCGTCTCCAGATAGGTCGAGGCTGGGAGCCGGAGCGTCGCCACATTGATGAGCGGCGTCCCGACGGTGAAGTATGGATGGTGCCCGGCTCCGAAAGGCAACGGCCCCGGCCCGATGTTGGTTGCGGTCGTGGCTACTGTCAGGCCCGCGTCCGAGAGCGTGTATTCGATCTGCGAGGCGAGCGTGAACGGGTAGCCCTCCTTCGGGTGGAGCCGCTGGATCAGGACCACCTGTGAGTCGGTCCAGCTCAGGGCCGTCCAGTTCAGCCAGCGCGTCAGACCGTGGATAGCGTTGTTTCTCCCCGGTTCGGTGAGGGGGAGTTGGTTTTCTTTCCCTTCGAACTCGTAGAGGCCGTCTTCCACGCGGTTTGGGAACGGCAGGAGCACCTGTCCGTGGGAGAACTCGCTCATCTCCTCGGGGCCGAAGGTGTCCAGTATCTCGCGTCCCGCCACCTGGAAAGAGCGCAGCGTCGCCCCGACCTCAGTTATCGTGACCCGCTGGTCGTTGTGGAAGATCTCGAATTGATCACCTGTCGGAAACACCGCGTAACCTCCCGTCTCTTGTGACCGTCTCTCATGGAACCGGCTTTCTATTTCAGGATGCCCGAGCATACAGCGGCGCGGAGTATTGCGCCACCGGCCGGTCTCCTTCTGGGGATGGGTTCCTGCTCGCGAGTTGCCTCGTTCGGTGCTTTGCGGGCACTACTTCGCTATGGACGCCGCAAGCTAAAGTAAAAAAGAGAAGTGGCCGAATATGATCTAGATGGCAAGAGGTCGAAGAGAAAGGTGGACGAATATGATCCAGGTAACGATAGAGGTCAAGGGAAACACGGTCAGCCAGCGCGTGCGGGTCACGGCGCCGAATGTCGAGCAGGCACTTGAGTTGGCTGGCGCGAGCAGGCCGGATAAGCGGGTGCGCGTAGTCTTCCCGATAGAACCGGAAGCTTTCTTTACTGGAGACCGCGTCCCGGCGGGAGTTTCACTGGCTCCACCGGGATTGGAGCAAGCCGCATAGCAGACCCCCGGCGCAATGGCGCCGGGAAGAGAGGCGGAGAGATGAGAAATACATCACGCAACAGTTCAGGCGCCGACCGCATCATCTGCCCGAGGTGCGAGATCGGACACCTGGAGGCTCGGAGCATGGAACTGGCCGGCTGCACGTCCTGTGACAGCGTCGTGGAGTTAGGCGTCCTGTACGCGCTGCGCTGGATAGTCGCCCTGCCAGACTCCAGGGGAGGTCATGCCTGTGAGTGCGGCCACCCCGAGATGCGCCGCCTCCCCGATGGCGTGTTCTGGTGTCCGTCCTGCGGATCGGAGGTCCTGCCCGTAGTTCAGGATCACGCCGCCTCGGATCACGCCGCCTCGGATCACGCCTCACCCGATCCGGGAACCTGAAGACGCCGCTCCGTCTCCCTTACAACGTCCCCATGTGCGCCCTGACGCCGGCCCCGATCTCGATTGCGAAATCCGGATAGGGGCCGAGCCGCTCGTCGGCGAGCCGGGTCAAATCCCAGAGGTCCGTGACGCCGCTCCGCAGACCTTCCCGGACCACTCTCTCCACCCTCTTTGTGAATTCTAGCGACCGATCCAGGAATTCCGGGACCTCTCCTCCTTGCATCGGCGGATAATGCGCTGTAAGCAGGTGTTCGGGGTTCAAAGCGCGGAGCCGACGGATGGTGGCCCGGTACGCACCGGCGTCGAAGTAGCGTGGCGGCTGCAACAGCTTCCCCTCGCGGTCGTAGATGCCTCTCTCTAACGCGGCGTCCACGATAATGGCTGCGTCGCTCCTCTCGTCCCACAGGCCGAGATGTCCGGGCGTGTGGCCTGGTAGATGTAGAACCTCGATCCGCCAGTCCGGCCCGAGCCGTAGCGTCTCCCCGCCGCGCAGCCCCGTGTCCACCGGGGAGTCGCCGTCTAGCTCGGTTCGGAGCCGTTTCACGGACTCCTCATCTGGCCCGAAGCCATAAGGCTCGGACCAGCGGTAGATTTCGGCGAGCATCAGTTCTCTGTTTTCGATCCAGGCGAGATCTTTCTCCCCGCACAGAAATCGTAGGGATGGGGCCATCTCTTTCAACGCTCGATTGCCGCCACAGTGGTCCACGTCGGCGTGGCTGATGAAC
>JACDGB010000404.1 GCA_013815485.1 Rubrobacter sp. | reverse complement strand
GTATTACGACCGCCGTCGCCACGGTGGTCGTCGCCCTGATCATCTCCCTGAACATGTTTTTGCTCTATCAGACCTTTTTAGGCTGACATAGCGGCAAATCACGTAGCCGGGATCCGGCGGCTACGCCTCCCGGAACCCCTCGCGGGGCAGCAAGTCTCTGGTAGCCCCGCGAGCAGCGGGTAGAATATCCGCTATGGTACCGAACTCCAATAGAGCAGACGATCATCACGGGCACACCCACGGGGCGGTGGACCCCTCCATAGCGTCCTCCGAACGAGGAATTTGGGCGGTAAAGTGGTCCTTCGTGGGGCTCTTTGCCACCGCTATCTTCCAGATCGTCGTGGTTTTCTTCTCGGGGAGCGTGGCGCTACTTTCGGACACTCTCCACAACTTCGGCGACGCCGCGACCGCCGTGCCGCTTTGGATAGCTTTCGCGCTCACCAGGCTGGGGACGAGTAGGCGTTTCCCCTTCGGCTACGGCAAGGCGGAGGATCTGGCCGGGGTGATCGTCGTGCTCATCATCCTCCTCAGCGCCGTGGTCGCCGGCTACCAGGCCATCGACCGCCTCCTTGATCCCCAACCCGTGGGTTTCTTGTGGGCGGTCGTGGCGGCGTCCGTGGTCGGCTTCCTTGGGAATGAGGCGGTTGCCATCTTCCGTATTCGGGTCGGCACGGAGATCGGGAGCGCCGCCCTCGTTGCCGACGGATACCACGCGAGGACGGACGGCTGGACCAGCCTCGCCGTCCTCCTGGGGGCGGCAGGAGTGTGGCTCGGCTACCCGCTTGCCGATCCTATAGTCGGGTTGCTCATCGCCGGCGCCATCCTCGTAATCGTCTGGCAGTCCGGCAAGACTGTCTTCTCCCGCCTCCTGGATGGGGTGAACCCCGAGATGATCGAGGGGATCCGTCACGCCGCGGGACACGTTGCGGGCGTGCAAGGCGTGACGGAGGTGCGGGCGCGGTGGTCGGGACACGAGCTGCATGCGGAGGTAAACGTCGCGGTCTCCCCGAACCTCTCGGTGGCCGAGGGGCACGATATCGCCCGGGAGGTAAATCACCGCCTCCTTCACCACCTGGGCTACCTGCGCCGGGCCGTGATCCACGTAGACCCCGTCCAGGAAGCGGGCGAGAACCACCACCGCATCCCGGCCCACCGCCACGATGGTTTACCCGTCCATTCGCACTAGTGGAGCCGTCGAGTTTTACAGGAATCCGTTACATATGCGGCTTGGAATCATAGAAGCGTTGGCGGGGTTATCTCCGGTGATGCAGGCGTTTTTGGCGACGATGTTCACGTGGTGGATGACGGCGGCGGGGGCGGCGCTGATGTTTGGGGCCAGTGCAAACCGGGTTAGGAACGAACGGGGCAGCTGATCGCTGATCGCTCGAAAACGCTCGCCGTCTGGTCGTGGGCACTCTACGACTTCTCCAATACGATCTTCGCCGTCAGCATCCTGACGGTCTTCTTCCCGTTGTGGATCGACCAGCAGATCGGCAACGGTGCCTGGCTGGTCAACTCCGCCACCGCCGCCTCGGCCCTCCTGGTGTTTATCACGGCGCCGGTGCTTGGCGCGATAGCCGACTTGCGGCAGCGCCGGATCCCGTACCTCGTGGTTTTGACCCTGATCTCGGTCCTTCTCACGGCTGGGTTGGAGGTCGCGGGGGGAATCGTGGTTGGGGTGGCTTTGTTCGTCGCGGCGGATCTCGCGTACCAGTCGGCGCTCGTGTTCTACAATGCCCTCCTGCCCGCGGTGGCGGTGGGGCGCGGGGCCGGAAAGGTCAGCGGGTACGGGACCGCCGTGGGTTACTTTGGCACCATCCTCGCCCTCATCGTGCTCACGCTCTTCGTCTCTGATGCAGAGCAGATCCGGATGGTGCTCGGGCCTCTTGGCGGTTGGATCGACGTCGGTGGCGAGCCGAACTCCAATGTATTCCTGCCGACGGCGGTGCTGTATCTTCTGTTCAGCCTGCCCGCCTTTTTCTTCGTCCCTGACCCGGCGGTGCGGGTGCCCCGTCCCGTGTCTCTCGGGGCGGCTTACCGGGATGTGATCTCTACCGTAAAAAACATCCGCAGGTACGGCGGCGTCGGCACCTTCATACTCGCGACGATCCTCTACATGGACGCGGCGAACACGGCGGTCGCCAACATGGCGCTCTACGGGCGGGAGGTCTTTGGCCTGGACAGCGCGGGCGTCAGGAACCTGCTCCTCTTCTCCACGGTCTTCGCCATCGTGGGCTCCGCCGCCTCGGGGTTCGCCAGCGACAGAATCGGCCCGAAAAGAACGCTGCTGGCGATACTGTTCCTGTGGCTCTTCTCCATCACGCTCGCCGCCGCCGCGCCCGCCGCGTGGGTCCTCTTCCTCGCTGGTCCGCTCGTGGGGATCGCGCTCGGAGGCACGTGGACCGTCAGCCGCGTAATGCTCATCGCCCTCTCCCCGCCGGATAAGCTCGGCGAGTTCTTCGGGCTCTTCTCGCTCGCGGGGAGGTTCTCCGCCGTTCTGGGCCCGGCCCTCACCGCGTTCTTGCTGCTCGCTTTCAGGGGGCTCGAAGGGATGGCGTACCGCATCTCCATAGGCTCGCTCGCCGGGATCATGGCCCTCGGCATCTTCTTCCTCATCCGCGTCCCCGACGTCCGCCCCGGCCCAACCGTGGACGAGTACAAGCCGCGCACACTTGATTCGCCGCCATAAAAGACGAAAATGCGTCCATGAAAAGGAGACCTGTTGCAGAGGGA